>NZ_JAUZUU010000015.1:0-52381 GCF_031844225.1 Acinetobacter sp. RRD8 | reverse complement strand
CGGCGATTTGATTTTACTACTTCGCTATTTTTTTAAGCTAAAAGTGTCAACACACCCTAATGATTTTTATAAAGAATGCATCGGAAACTTAAGAAGAATTGAGTCTTATTCCAAACAAAAGAGAGAAATTATAGAGGTAATTCAATGGTAATCCCCCCTAAAAATAATAGGATCTAAAAGTAGAATTTTCTCTTAAGATACGAGCAGGAGATTCTGCATGAAAACATCTAAATTTACTGACAGTCAGATCATGTCCATCTTGAAACAGGCAGAATCTGGCACACCTGTAGCGACCCTTTGCCGTGAACACGGCATGAGTAATGCTACCTTTTATAAATGGCGTGCCAAATATGGTGGTATGGATACATCATTAATGGCTCGACTGAAAGAGCTAGAAGCCGAAAATACCAGACTTAAAAAGATGTATGCGGAAGAGCGATTAAAGGCCGAAATCATCCAGGAAGCGATGGCAAAAAAGTGGTAAAGCCATCTTGCCGGCGTAAGATGGCACAACAGGCAGTTGCCCAGCATGCCATTAGTATTCGTTTGGCTTGTAAAGCATTTGGCATTAGTGAAACCTGCTACCGCTATCAAGCCAAACTCAGCGATGACAATGCACTCATTGCTGAACAGCTCATTGAACTCACTGAGGAAAATTCCGATTGGGGCTTTGGTTTGTGCTTCTCGTATTTACGGCATGTTGAGAGTTGCTGCTGGAATCACAAGCGGGTTTACCGCATTTACTGTGAGTTGGCACTGAATCTGCGTATTAAACCGAGAAGAAGACTAAAACGGCATGCGCCTGAACCATTGAAAGAACCAATCCGAGAAAATCAGGTTTGGTCATTAGATTTTATGCATGATCAGCTTTCCGATGGTCGCAAGTTTCGATTATTGAATGTGATTGATGATTACCGCCGCGAAGGCCTAGCCATTGAAGCAGGGTTCTCATTGCACACAATCAGGGTTATTCGTACGTTGAATCAATTGCTGGAGTGGAGAGAAAAACCGTTAGTGATCCGATGCGATAATGGTCCCGAATTTATCAGTCACGAATTTGTGCGCTGGGCTACTGAGCACGGTATTCGTATTGAATATATTCAACCGGGTAAGCCACAGCAGAATGCGTATATTGAACGCTATAATCGGACCATACGTTATAGTTGGCTAAGCAAGCATTTATTTGATACTTTGGATGAAGTACAAGATTATGCAACAAACTGGTTGTGGCATTACAACCATGAAAGACCACATCAAGCTAACAAAGGAAAGCCACCTCTAATGGCTGCTTAACCTCTACTTTTAACTTCGGTTATTTATGGGAGGATTACCATACTGATCCAGAGTTCAAAACTGAATATAATACAGAGGTCTACAACTTCGTCCAAAATAATCAAGTTTCAGCACAGCTTGAGCTAACTCTGAGAAATAATACTAATATAATTCTTGAAAGAAATCTTATTATAGAGGGTGAGAAATATTATAAAATAAATGATGAAGAAATTAGCTCAATCACAAAGTATAGAGAAAAGTTATCTGAGTTAATTTTTAAAAACAAAGCGTCAAAACCATCATTAAGACAATTAGTTCCCAAATTTATACGTAGTGATGCCTCAAAAATGTCAAATACAATTATGTATTTGCACAAATCTACCTCTCCTCGTGAATATGAACCGATTTTTTTGTTTTTATTTGGATTTCCAGAACCTACTCTTTTTTCTAACAAAAGCAGCTTATCTAGGGAACAAAAAGACTATGAAAAAAGATTATCTGTTTATGAAAAACCTCATTCAAAAAATGTAATTGAGCAAATGCTGAATGTTGTTAATGGAAATATTGTATCCGAAGAAATAAAGATCAATGAATTTCGCCTAAGTGATGCTTATCATCATGAGCTTGAAAATATTAGACAAATCAAATCTAAAATATCTAAACTCTCAACGAGTATATCAGAAGTAGATCTACGTATAGATCTCAACCAACAAACGATCGAAGAACTCACTGAATCATCTAATGAAATTGATTCTGATTATGTTCAAAATTTCTATGATGATGCAGCTATCTATTTACCAAATTTGCAGAAGAAATTTGATGATGTACTAAATTTTCACTCAAAAATGGTTGAAAATAAAGTAAATTTCATCGAAAAATATCTTTCAAAATTGAAACAAGATAGAAATGAACTCCAAAAAGATCTAGATAAAGCATTATTTGAAGAAAGTAGTTTATTGCAAGCCCTCAGTAACAGTGGAACATTGAATGATTTAGAGGTTATGCGCCTGGAATTGAACAGACTTCTTGAACAAAAAGGTGGATTAGAAGCTTCTCTACAAAAAATTAATGAAACGACTGAGCAATTACAAAAAATTTCTACAAATTTAGAAGAAATCAACGGAAAAATTGAAAGATACATTGCTGACTTTAATGAGAAAGTTACTGTATTCAATACTTTTTTTTCTAAGTATTCTAAAAAGCTCTATGAAGAGGAATATATATTTTCATATGAAAAGAAAGATAGCGATGAGTATTACAAATTTAAAATAGCCAATATCAGCGGAAACGTTGGTGGTGGTAAGAAAAAGGGGCAAGTTGCTGCATTTGATTTAGCATATATTTCATTTATAAATGAAGTTGGCCTTTTGTTCCCTCAATTTGTTCTACACGATAGTATTGAGGATATTCATGCCAACCAAATAGAAACTTTATTTAGTCTAGCAAATGAAATTAATGGGCAATATGTAGTCGCTGTACTTAAAGACAAAATTAAATTTCTTGGAAATGATTATATAAACCAAAATACTATATTGTGCCTAGATCAGCATAATAAGTTCTTCCGTATCTAGCAATATTATTGAAACAGAATTTTGAACTGGGCTAGGTTTATCAGAGACAGTTTATTTGTATTTAAATTAGGCCTCGTAAACATGCACGTTAATCTTATCTGTAGTAACTCAAATAGCAAAACATATCTAATTGCTATGTAGCATTTTTGATTAAATCACCCCACCCAGTATAACGTTTCTAACTCAACATCAACTCACCCCAAAACCCCTTATTAATTATTAATTAATTGATTTAATAAGATTTTTTTTGATCATGATCAATCAATGTAGTGTTTCATTTATTGAATTTATAAAAATTTCATTTTATGGTTTATAAATTGTATTTTATTTCAATTTATTCTTTAGATTTTACTTAAATAAATATATTTTAAAATTATGCTTTCTGCTCTAAGTCGCTAATTATTAAACAAAGATAGAAGTTAAAAAATTTCACTTTATGATTGAATCCACAAAAATGACACGATATCTGTCATTTTAACTTTAAATAAAAAGCCACCCCTGCGGTGGCTTTTTTATGATCTGATTGATCTGCTTAAATTCTGAAATTTATTTCAACCGATTCCCTGCTTCATCAATAATCATTTCCCCATTTTCCTTGCTAAAAGCTGCGCGCTGCGGAGCCGAAATAATATCTAAAACAACTTCTGATGGTCGACACAATCTTACACCAAGTTCAGTCTGCTGATCTCAACAATCGATATTCTGAACGAGTCGAAAGTGCCGAGGAATTATCGAAACGGGTAAATCAGCAAAAGATCTAGTTTTATCTCAAATCCTCTGATCAACTTTTCAAAACTTAAATATTAAAAATCCCGCTCAGGAAACGGGATTTTTTATTTTGAAAATTTAACAGCCCTAAATCATTTCAATTAAAATTCTTTTGTCACACTCAGACCAGCGCTCCAGTTCCGCCCTTCTGCCGGCTCAAAGAAACGGCTATTACTTTCATTGACAATCACCGAACCAGAATAATCTTTATCAAACAGGTTATCGACACGCGCAAAAGTATTCACCGCCCAATCTTGCATTTTCCAGTGATAACCTACATTGGCACCAGCGACTGTGTAGCTTGGTGCAGCATCCGAATTCAAGTCATTCACATAAATCTTATCGGAGTAACGCACATCGAGTCCTGCATGTAAGCCACTTTCAGGCTTCCAGCCCAGACTTAAAAATGCCTGATTTTTGGCAATCCCCGGAATATAGTTTCCGGCTGCAATAGCAGCAACCGTACCGATTGCGGGAATGTCAGCATCAAAAGTAGCATCTATATAGCTATAGCTGGCCTGTGCAGTGAGGTCACGCCAAAGGTTTTTGTTCCAGGAGAGTTCAATACCTTCTCTTAAAGTTTTATCTGCGTTTCGGAAAGTCGCACGTCCTCCCTCACTTCCTGCCGAGACAATGTCATTTTTAGTTTGGGTCTGAAAAACTGCAACAGTAAAATCACCTAATGTATTTGCAGACTTCAACCCCATCTCATAGGTTTCACTTTCTGCTGCTTTTAGATTAAATGTGCGGCTACTACCATCCGCTGGATAAGCCATTTCGGTAAAAGTTGGAGTTTCAAAGCCTTGGGCATAGCTGGTATAGGCCATCAGTTCAGGTAGAATTTGCCAACTTAGAGCCAGTGAAGGTAGTAATTTCTGATAATCGGTTTTACCCGAATTATTGCCATTCGCCAGAAACTTGTCTTTAGACTTGAAATGTACATTGCTATAGCGCAGGCCGGCATCTAAAGTCCAATCGGGAGCAAAATGATAAGAAGCTTGCAAATACGGATCTAAATTCCACAGGGTATTATCTTCATCTCGACGCAGTTCGCCTTTGACTCCCAAGCGATCATCTAAAAAGTTTTGATAGCCTTTACGGTCTTCGGTCATGGCATCTACGGCGACACCTGCAATCAGTTTAGTATTTGGTAGAATATCTTTACCCGTCCAGCGTAAATCTGTCCCATAAAAATTACGGTCAAAATCAATGACACCACCGGGATGATTTCGGGCTAGTTGAACTGTATTAGGTTTACAAATATCAGTATTTTCTTCATATGCACACTTTGGGATCGACTGATATTGCGTGACTGCGCGCTGTCCCCAGTAGGCCATGCCATACAGTTCATGCTGATCATTGATCGGCTTATTCCATGTTAAGCCAGTTTGCACCTGCTCAATTTCTTTACGAGCATTGTATTTGGTGACATTACCAACCACTTGCTTCGGATTGACTTCCCATTGTGGACGAGTTAAACCACCTGGATCATCTGCTTCAATTTTGACGTAGTTATTGACCCAGTTAATTTTACTACCATCTTCCAGATCCCAAGTCAGCTTGGCATTATTCAGAACTTTATGTGCACTGCTGTTGTCACGGTAACCATTGGTATCAAAATAAGACGAGCTAATGACATAGCTTGGCTCTGAAGCATTCTCTGAACCGCCTTGCAAAACCAGCTTGGTCTGCCCTTTATTCTGGCTCCCTGCAGAATGCCCCAGTTCAATTGAGTCAGCGCCTTGCCCCTCTCGCGTGGTGGTTAAAATCGTCCCCCCGGAAGAGTTGCCATACAGCGAGGAAAATCCACCACCTAAAACCTCAATATGGTCCAGACTGTTCAAATCAATATTCGAGGTTTGTCCCTGCCCATCCGGCATCGTTGCAGGGATTCCATCCACATATAAACGCACACCACGCACACCGAAACTGGAGCGTGCGCCAAAGCCTCGCATCGAAATTTGCAGGTCCTGGGCATAGTTTTCACGATTATTTAACTGTAATCCTGGAACACCTTTTAATGTTTCCGAAAGGTTCACATTCATGCTGTTATCTTGTTCTTGATTCAGATAATACACTGACGCCGGTGTGGTCAATCGCTCCCGATCGGTACGGGTCGCTTGAATGACAATCGTGTCTAACCTTTGGACTTCTTGTGTGTCATTTTCTGCATAAATATTCTGACCTGCGCAAGCAATCAGGCAGGACAAGGTCGATCTCACAAATGGAAGTTTCGGGCTTTGATACATAAATGACAGGCCTTATTTGAAAGTGGTTTAATGCGGCAAATACCTTATCGAGATGGCGTACATCTCATGATTCAATTCATTTTGTTTTAAACATCGATACCAAATAAATGTACTGATTCGATGACATATAGTTCGCTCAATGGATAGAAAAACTTTGAGCTTAAAATTCTGTGTTCGGTAAATTCAGACTTGATTAATCCTTTATCTGAATAGCACTGAAAATCAGCCATATACAAAGAATATTATTTTAATGTGATCTGAATGAAATTGATCTTTCAGCAACAAATCAACATCATTTCTCTGTGTCCTTAAAACTCGATGTAGGCATTCAACAATACATAATAAAAAAGCCTGACGAATCAGGCTTCTTCATACTTAATTAGAGGTTCAACTATTTATTGTCTGGCAAGGCATAAGCCACCAGAGAGTCGCCCATTTTGGTGCCAAAGGAACCATGACCACCTGCCATAATGACCACATACTGCTTGCCATTGGCTTCATAGGTCATTGGTGTAGCCTGACCACCTGCAGGTAGACGACCTTTCCATAGTTCATCACCGTTGTTCACGTTAATGGCACGGATGTAGTTATCTTGAGTTCCACCCACAAACATCACGTTGCCCGCAGTTGAAATAGGTCCACCCAGCATCGGCACACCCATTTTGAATGGCGGCAATGGAATGCCTGGCATACTGTCACGAATGGTACCGATACGGCGTTTCCAGGCCACTTCATGAGTATTTAAGTCCACACCTGCAACAAAGCCCCATGATGGCTGTTTACACGGCAGCCCAAACGGAGACAGGAACGCACTGATTTCAACGCCATAAGGCACGCCATACATCGGTTGAACGCCGGCTTCTGTGCCTGCACCTTTAGCCGTCTTAGGACGGTTCGGATCTTGAGGAATCAGTTTTGATACAAATGGCAGGCCAATCGGGTTGGTCAGTGCAATTTGACGGTCCGGATTCACCGACATACCGCCCCATTCAAACACACCCAGGTTACCCGGGAAGACCAGCGTCCCATTTTCAGAAGGTGGGGTATAAATGCCATCGTAATTCAATTTGTGGAACGCAACACGGCAGACCAACTGGTCGAACATGGTCGCACCCCACATCTGTTTATCGGTCAATTTCTCTTGTGGCGCCAGATTAAAATCAGAGAACGGTTGAGTTTTAGAATAGAACTCGCCTTTGGTTTGAGGTCCACGCTTCACAGATTGCGGTACCGGTTTCTCGGTAATCGGTACAATGGCTTTACCATTACGACGATCCAGCACAAAAGCATTCCCGGTTTTGGTCAAGACATAAATAGCCGGAATCATATTCCCGTTTTTATCTTTGATCTCGGTCAATGTCGGCTGTGAAGGTACGTCCATATCCCACAAATCGTGATGGGTAGTCTGGAAGTTCCATACCAGTTTGCCGGTCGTCGCATTCAAGGCCAGCATCGAGTTGGCATAACGCTCGTCCAGCTCAGTCCGGTGACCACCATAAATATCCGGTGTACCGACACCCGTTGGTACGTAGACGATATCCAGCTCTGCATCATAGGCCAAAGGTGCCCATGCATTAGGTGAATTATGTACAAATTTTTGACCCGGTGCAGGAATCAAATTCGGATCTTCAGCGCCTGTGTCAAATACCCAAAGCAGTTCACCGGTATTGACATCATAACCACGGATCACACCCGATGGTTCTTCAGTTGAATAGTTGTCGGTAGTTGAACCCGCAATAATAATGGTGGTGCCGGTTACTACAGGCGGTGAGGTTGGAATATAACCGCCCGGATATGGGAATGGCATATCTTTTTGCAGATCGACTTCGCCATTTTTACCAAAATCAGAACAGACTTTACCGGTGGTCGCATTGACCGCCACTAAACGCCCATCATTGACCGGTAAAATGACTTTTTGTGGACATTCAGCAGAGCTGCTTTTTTTCGCAGCGAGACTGCTTTCAAAACCAGCCGTATTGTTGACATCATAATAAGACACGCCACGACAGGTTAAATGCTGATAGGTATGATCAGCTTTCAGCTTTGGATCATAGGTCCATTTCGCCTTACCTGTTGCCGGATCAAGCGCAGTCAATTTCTGGTGAGTGGTACAGATGTACATGTTGTCACCCACCTTGATTGGGGTAACCTGATTGGTGGTTTCACCCGAGTCATTTTCAGTCTTGAATTCGCCCGTGTGATATTCCCAAGCCACCTGCAAATCTTTGACATTTTCAGTATTAATCTGCTTTAACGGTGAATACCGTAAACCGGACTGGGTACGACCATAAGCAGGCCAGTCTTCATCTGCCACACCGGGAATTGGCTGGTGAGTTGCAGGCTGCTGGGATTTTAATTCACCGCGAATTTCTTGCGGGTCATTAAATACAGCATAAATCATGACAGCGATGGTAATGGCTAATGAAGCACCCAAGGCAATTTTCGCGGTTTTAGCATGATCAAAGCCACGTGTGGTAGCCGGAATCAGCAGGGCCAGACCAAACAGCCCTAAAATATCTAAACGCGGCGCAAGTGCAAAGAAATCTGAACCGACTTCCCACAGCCCCCACACCACTGTCGCCAAAACGAATATGGCATAAACAAGGAGTGCAGCACTTTTTCGTTTATACAAGAGAACTGCGGTCGCAATAAAGAGAATACCTGCAATGATGTAGTACCAAGACCCACCCAGCACTGCAAGATAAATCCCTCCAATCAGCAGTCCTATACCGAAAACAGCGGCAATGACCGCTAAAATTGTTTTCAGTACTGAACCTGATGATGAAGTATTCATATTGAACACCTATAAAAGTTTTTTTGAAAGTCCATGCACATGACACGCATGAGCACCCTTATTGTTAAATTCTGAGTTATAAATACATCAATGTCTTAAGCAGGCATTGCCCATTACTGCAACAAAGCACCTAGAGATTCAATAGTGTATTTGCAACTAAAAACTATATTTTAAAATGACGTATTAAACTTGATTCCGCCCACCCATACATTTTCACCGTCTTTGTCCGCACCGACGTGACGCACATATTGCACATTCGGGCGAATAGTGAGCCAGTTGGTGGCATGTAAGCCATAATAAATTTCTGCATCGATTTCTTGATAACGGTCAGCACTGACATCGTCATTCATGTTGATACGTGCAATACCAAATGCGATTTCATCTTGAGGGCGTGAATCGATTGCACCCTTATAAACCAGCCCGATATTTTGCATATCACTGACATTATTGGTTTTGGAGTCATGCACTGTCGCATTTATAAAGCCGGTCAAACCACGCGAAGCATCTCCGTCATGTGCAGTTAATTGTTGCTTGGCAACGATCCAGCCACCATGGTGATGATCGGTTTGATCTGGATTGGAAATGACTTCAGCTTCCGCCGTGCTGTAGTAATAACCGGCGCGGTATTCACCTGGCAATTTTTGTGTGCCCAGTTTAGGCGTCCAGACCACTTCTGCAGGAAGCATTGCCCCTTTGGAGCCGTCCGTGCTCAGGTTAAATCCTTTGCCACGTTCCAGATTCTCAGGGTTGTATTCATAAGCACCGATCTGGGCATAAAATTCAGGGTTAATGTTGTATTTGACCCGGGCTGCCCATTGGCTTACCGGCCAGTTGTACCACTGATCGCCAACCCAGTTCCCGACTTGTGAACCGCATAGGGCCAGATTCTGGAAATCACAGTCAAAACTATTGAAGTCTTCACCCTCACCAAAGCGTCCGACTTTCACATCCAGTTTTTGTTCCAGGAATTTTTTCTTGATCCATAAATCAGTCAGACGCCAGGTTTGACCACGGCCCCAGACCTCTTGCACTGAACTCAGATGGTCGTTTAAAGCAGCAGTGCTTTGAGACAGTGACTGACCATTACGCTGGGTGACAGTAATTTGCGCTTCGGTATCTTGCCAGCCTGCAATCTTTGCCAGATCCAGATGTGCCCCAAAAACAAACTGGTCCGCATATTCAGTTCTATGGCTTGAAGATCTTTGCGCATCAATCAGGCTTGCCATTTCACCCGTATAACCAAAACTGAAATCATAGCCCTGATTTTGGAGTGCTGTACGTTGCCCGTTCCAGTCACCGAGCATCCACGGGCTTTCCGAACTGAAAGCAGCTTCAGCATGCACAGTGGTCGTGGTTAAGATGAAAGAGGCACAGCAAAGGTAAACGGCCTTCGATAATGGGGAGAGATACATTGAATGTGATACCTTCATCACAATATGAAGCTTTTTATTATACGCCTGTTGATTTTAAAAAATCGTTACTAATAGATAAAAAGTATGAATAAAATGTTATATTTATTAGTATTATTATATGCTTTTTGTAAATTTAAAATTTATAAGTATCTGTTTATCATCATATTAAATTTAACAACATCAAACTATAGTTCCAAAGAAAAATTTGATATTCATCAGATAGATTTAGCTTTAATTTCTTATAATAAGTTCAGCGATAAGTCAGCGCCATTAATGTTTAATATTCTTCATTTCAAAGCATGCAACGCCATATTTTTTGTTGATTGAATACTGAATCACTATTGCGATAAGGCTTTTAAAAACATAAGAAAATTTCCGCCATTCCCCTATGAATTTTTAAAAATTAGATTATGCTAAAGTTATTCTGATAAGAAATTGCGTCGCTTTAAAAAAATAATCTAGCTTAATAGACGAGAACAAGCATGAAAGGTTCAATCCTTGATTTTTCTATTCAACACAATACCGGTTTTATCTCGGGGGATGATAATCAGCGCTATAGCTTTAATGGCGCAGACTGGCGTAGTGAGCGTCCACCTTCACGCGGTGATCGGGTCGATTTTATCGTCAATACCGCGGGGGAAGCATCTGAGGTTTATTTAGCTTTAGGCAGTTCTATTTATCTGGGAGAAAAAATTTCCAGTCAGCTCGGCAAATATTCAAATCTGGATCAAGCCGAGGAAAATTACAGCAGCATTGACTGGTTTGTAAAATGTCTGACCAACTATGCAAACTTTTCCGGCCGCGCACGCCGTAAAGAATTTTGGTTCTTTATGCTGTTTTGTGTAATTTTAGGCATTATTGCTGAGGTAATTGATACAGTTTTAGGCACTAAACCGCTGGTGAATAGCCTGCTCAATCTGGCACTTCTAGTCCCAAGTCTGGCCGTTGGCGCGCGTCGCTTGCATGATGTAGGGCGCTCTGGTTGGTGGCAATTACTGACGCTTACCGTGATTGGTATACTGGTACTGATCTGGTGGTGGGCAACTGAAACCAAGCAACAAAACAATGAATATGGTGCTCCTGCCAAATAACCGAACCTTACAAATCCCGTCTTGATGCGGGATTTGTTTATCGATTATTTAATGACTAAATATCAGCAAAATCAGACTTTCTCCATGCTGCAAGATCAATTAGTGAAATTTCCAGATGCTGTATGGGTGCAAATCTATAAAGATAAAATGCAGCTGATGAATATAGATGGCACGATTACGCATACTCTGCTACCCGATGTGTCTTATGTCCATCCGCGGAGTATTATTGCCGACTTTGATGCAGCGGCGGTGACGCTGAAACAGCTGTTACCCTCCTCAATGATGAAGAAACTATTTAGCTCTATAGCATTCCTGCAAATCATGGATCTGCCTGAAGACGGTTTAACCGAAGTTGAAAAGCGCGCGTTACTCGAACTCGGTTATGAAAGTAGCGTGCAAAATGTCATCCTGTTTGACCATGCAGGAAATGCTCTGACCAAAGCCAGAGTTCCCCCCCAACATCGAATGACGATCATCAACATTTTACTGGTGATCATCATTATGGTGGTGCTGGCATCGACCTGGTTTTTGACGCTTTAAATGTTCATCCAAGAGCAAAAATCCCGCACGCTGCGGGATTTTTATTGAGATAACAATCTAATAAGAGAGTTGATCTGTATAGATGTAGCAGCTTATAGACAAAATATCTCTAAAAATCAGCTCAAATAAAATAAGCAAAAATTAGGGTTTATTTAAAATAATCTAGCAACTGATTAAAGCGGTCTATTTGATATTTAGGCTGTGCCAGTGCTAACTCTTCCTGACTACCATAACCATAATTTACCGCAATAGTATCAATACCATTTTGACGGGCACCAAAAATGTCATGCTCACGGTCACCCACCATCAGGCATTGATCGGCCTGTAATTTTTGCTGCTCTAAAATATACTGAATCAGCTCAGCTTTATTGGTTCGCTCGCCATTCAGCTCACTACCATAAATGTCGGTAAAATACTGGGCCAGATCAAAATGTTCCAGAATCTGTTTGGCATACACTGTCGGTTTTGCTGTAGCAACAAACAAGCGATAACCACGGCGTTTCAGTTCTGCCAGCGTTTCTGCTACACCCTCAAAAACATGATTTTCATAGAGACCCTTGACTGCAAAGCGCTCCCGATAACCCATCAAGGCCTGTTCAGCCAGAACATGATCGGCCTCAACATTTAAAATTTTGGCAAGCGAGGCTTTTAAGGGCGGACCAATAATCCAGTCGATATTGATCTCGTCACTAATCGGATGACCGATCTTTTCCAGACCATAGCGTGCAGACGTCGTAATCCCCACTTTCGGATCGGTTAATGTCCCATCCAGATCAATTAAAATATTCTTAATCACCGCCCATCCCCTCTCATTAGTACCGATATAAATTAATATCGAGAGTTCATTCAAATTTGCCTATACTAATGCAATTTTAGTGAATGAAGGACATCATTTTGCGCCCTACCGTACTTTGCTTTTCCGGTTTAGACCCTTCAGGTGGAGCCGGCCTTCAAGCAGATATTGAAGCCATTGGTCAAAGTGGTGCACATGCGGCAATTGCCTGCACAGCCCTCACTATTCAAAATTCACAGCAGGTTTTTGGTTTCGAAGCCACTTCCAGAGAATTGCTGTTGGCACAGGCCAATGCGGTGGTCAATGACCTGCCCATTCGTTGCGTAAAATCTGGCATGTTAGGCACCACAGACAATATCGCAGCACTGGCCGAGTTTCTGGCTGCACATCCAGATTATCTGTATGTGCTGGATCCGGTTTTGGTCGCCAATAGTGGCGGTTCGCTGGGCAATCAGGAAACGCTGGTCAAAGCATTTACCCAGCTGATTCCATTGGCCACCATCTTAACGCCGAATACGGTTGAACTACGTGCCCTAACGGGTGAGCAGGACCTCAAACTGGCTACTCAAAAATTATTTGAAATGGGTGCACAGGCGGTTTTGGTCAAAGGCGGTCATGAAGATACGCCAGATTACATTCAGAACAGCCTGTATATTGCAGGTGAACTGGTCAACGAAACTCGCTGTCCACGTCTACCAGGTGAATATCATGGTTCAGGCTGTTCATTGGCCAGTTTCATAGCCGGACGTCTGGCCATGGGCGACCAGTTAAAAACTGCAGTACAGTATGCTGAAACCTGGCTATTTGGAGTATTAAAAAATGCTGAAATTCCTGTTCCAAATGGCCAGAGAATTCCAAAGCGTTTTTAAAATCACATGTTTTAAAATTAAAAAGCCTGAATGCGTCAGGCTTTTTTTATCGCTGCTATTTTATAAACAATACTATTTGGCCTGATAAATGACTTTGCTTACGTAGGTCGGTAAATTCCAAGCACCACCGGCGAAGCCTTTACATTGCACGGTCAGACTACTGAAGCTTTTGACAAATTTCTTGCCATTCCAGGCCCATTCGTCCTGACTCAGACAATCACCCAAACCACGTACTTTATGCCCAGAAAATATCTGGCCTTGGCTAAATGTTTCTCCCGAGGTGGTTACTAGCTGTTTCAGTTGCTTATTTTGATCCATCAGCCAGAAGCCACTACCCATATTATAAGCCCCGCGCCAGCACGGCACCTGAACCAGCTGATTCTGGGCATTAATGGGATAAATGGTCATGACATCATCATTGAGAAAACGCTGGCTAAACAGCAAATCACATTGATCCTCGTTGGTGGTGGCTTTCAGTTTTCGAATCATCTGCTGACTGGCTGCCGTATTCAATTTCGCTTGAGTGACTTTGCCTGACTGATATTTTGGTATCTGAATTTTCGGTATCGCTGCAGCTTTGAGCACCGCCTGATTGGATTTTTTCCCCGGCCTGATCAAGGCTGAGGGCGTAGAAAGTCGACGCTGAAATTCATCCATATTCAGTAAAACGGCACTGGCACCGGCGGTCGATAAGTTCCAGCGTGATTGCGCATTTTTAAATATCACTGGACTCGTTCCCTGCACTGCTTTCAGCAAGGCACGCGTTTGACTGCTATTGAGTTGCCCTATTCCTTCCCGATTGAGACCAATCACGCCATAAGGTGTGCTGGCAATTTGTAGCTGAAGCTGTCGTGTGGGTGTGGCAGCAGCTAAGGGTAAAATCTGGACTTGGGCTTTGATAACACTGTTTACACCCCCCGCACGCTCCAATAAAACTGAAACTGGCTGATCAATATCTTGATCCGATTGATAACCGGCAGCGCGGCAGGTGCCGGTATTATCACAGGCAATTTCCCAGTCTTTATGTGAAAAATGCAGTCCCTGCATGGCCGCTAGACTTAATGAGCTGATACTGGCTAGACCAAATGTGATACTCATGATTTTGATGCTGTAGATCCATTTTTGTTTCATCATTTAGTCCTTATTTAAAATGCTTGCCGAGGTGGCTGGCTGCATCTGCTCAATCTGCTTCTGTTTATCTTTTTTCTTACGCTCGTTGCTCAAAGTCGCCATTAAATCCTGTGCCAAAGCCTTAAGCAGAATCATATCTTCGGCCTGCATCTGTCTCGGTTGTTTATCCAGCAGACACAGACTCCCAAGCGCAATTCCATTTTTATCTTTTAAGGGCACACCGGCATAGAAACGGATATGATACTGTCTTAATTCTGACAGATGTGGAAAGCGCGGGTCACGCTGCAAGTCTTCTATCACCAAAGGTTCATTCTGATAGAGCAGATGGGTGCAGACTGAATCCTTGCACATTTGCTGGGTTGCCTCCTGGGTAAAAGGACTGACTGGAATATACATTTCATGCTGATTCAGCCAGGAAATTTGCGCGTAGTCGACATCAAAAGCCTGACGGGCTTCTTCAATATATTGTTTATAAAGGATCTGATGAAAGTGATCTAATAATCCCAACTCATTTAAGGCCTGCTGCCGTTCTTTTTCATTCTTGATCTCCAGATTCTCAAACCAGCTTTCCCCTTCATTCAAGGTATAAGTTTCGATAGTCAGAATCAGATCATCGACATTATTGACCAGTGCCTGCAGCTCAAAACGTTGTTGCAGTTCATCCAGAAGCTCCAGCTGCATCACACTCCAAGTCGCAAAAATGATTTTCAGCTCAGGATATTGCTGCGCCAGTCTATATTTCAGCAACCGAATCTGTGCCGCAGGCGCATGATGAAAAATAGACACACATAAAATCTTGATCGAAGCTGGCAGTACAATACCCTTTCCTGATTCACTCGATTGAATCAGCACATCCAGATCATTTCGGGCAGCAATATTTTTGAGATTTAGGGCATGCGCCAACATGGCAGAAATCTGGGTGTCAATTTCCCAACGCGCACCAACACAATAAACTTCGGGCTGCTCGGCACTCATCTTACTCGGATAGGCTTTTTGAAACGCATGATTAAAGAACTGCAAGCCCTGATAAAGACGCAACCGGTGTTCGGCAGTGACATCGGTATCATGTCCTTGAGAATAAATCCGAATGGCTGGAATGGCCACTTCGCCATAGAACATTTGTACCCGACGGGCCACCTCCTCTGCACTGGGCTTTTTCGGTAATTGCGCACAGATGTAATCATTGGCTACCTGCATTGCATCATTGACTTCATCAGCCACCAGTCGTTGGTAAAAGCGTTCGGAGGGTGACAATACTGGCGTACTGCCAAGTAAGGTTTTGACAAAACCCAGTGCCGGTACATAATTGGACAAAACCAGCAGGCAGGCAGTCAAAGGCGTCGACAAGATCAGCCCTACCGGTCCCCAGAGGGTGGTCCAGAACGTAGCAGCCAGAATAATTGCCAAAGTAGACAGACCGGTACTTTCCCCATAGAGCCACGGTTCAATCACGTTATTGCTGATGAGTTCCAGCACCAGTATCAAGGCCACAGTCCAGAGCACCATGTCCCAGCCCGGATCAACGGCGAAAGCCAGTGTAATCGGGAAAATAGCTGAAACGATCGGGCCAACATAGGGTACAAAACGCATAACCACCGCGACCAGCCCCCACATGATCGCTGCTGGCACGCCAATCAATAACAGCCCAATCGCCATGGGAATACCATAAGTGACATTGACCAGCAGCTGCATGCGCAAATAGGTTCCGATACTTTTGCCGGCATCATCCAGCGCATCGGTGCCGATATTCAGATTACCGCCCAAGAGTTTCAGAAAACGGTCATGCAAGTCTTTGCCATTGAATAAAATCAATACCATAAACAGGAACACAATCCCGATAATCGCCAGTGGATTCAGAATTTTATTCAACCAGTCCAGCGCAGCCTCTTCACTCGTTGGTTCCAGGCCCACGACTTTGACATTCTGCACATTCGGGTCTTCTGTTTCCTGTTCTTGGGTGTCTATCGAATTTTCTACCGTGTCAAAGGTCTGGATCGCACCGTCCCACATACTCGGTCCCTGACGATAATTTTCGAGCATTTTCAGTTTTTGCTGGATGGTGTCCTGATATTGCGGCAGTTCCTGACTCAGCTTACCAAGCTGCACCCCCAGATAAGTTGCAGTGCCGCCCAGAAATGACAAGGTCAGGCACATGACCAGGCCAATCGCCGCCCATTGGGGACAGCCCCAGCGCTTTAAGCGAGAAACTAGAGGAGAAAGTAAAAATGCCAGCAGAATGGCCAAAGCCAGCGGAATAAAAATATCACGGCCAAAATACAATGCCGTCATGACTACAGCAGCAATTACAAAGCCTGCCATCATTCTGAGTGCATGTTGGGTGCGCTGCCGCTCGGACTGATCCGGCATCAATACTTCAGTCTGTTGTTGCAGGTTGGCCTGTCGTGGTTTTACTTGACTGTTCTTGTTGTTATCCACCTGAAAAGTCCTAAAATATTATTCCTTCAACATAATTTAGGACTTTCTATATTTTTGTTACAAAGGTATTCCTGTAATCATTTGCAAAGATATTTCACTTAAATCTTTTCAGGTAAATAGATTAACTCACGCTTTTGATCCGGCGCATTTTCCGGGTTTCGAGTTGCACAGGGACTGAAGTATGTTGATGCAGCAATTGCCATTTGCCCTGCTGCTTGCTCAAGCACATGCTGACCCGACACCAGCCCAGCTGGAGAATCGGTTCAATCACCGCATAACTCACCCGTACATAACCATCGACTACAGCCAGATCAGAAGTGACATGAATATTAAGGTCTTGGCGTTCGATGCGTATGCCTTCCGGTATAAATGCCCGATATTGCTGCCAGAGTGCCTGATAGGCTTCTACACCTTTCACTTCCATACTGACATCGACCAGACGGATATCGGGTCGGCATAATTGAACAATATCCTGAATTTCAAGTCTGGCTACGGCATTATCCCACTCCTGAAGAAATGCCATGACTTCCTGAGCCAATTTTTCATCCCCAAAAACCTGCATAAAATTTCCTTCAACCGGACAAGTCAGACCTGAAATCTGGGATTCAATCAACTCACCGGATTTCTGATCTTTTTGTTCTTATTATTATGCCTATGCTAAAGCGTTATTCTCGCTTTGCTCTTCCCACTGCCGGATTGGATACAGCTCACCTGAAGATTATTTTTTAAATTATTTTTATTTCAATCAGGATGAATATGCTGTTTCTAAATTGGATGATTCAAAAATCAGCAGCGATTAAAAGTTACTTTAGAACTTTTATTGCATGCCTGTAAATGACATAAAGCGTCATTTAAAAATAGAAATAATTTTAGATCTGAATAAGATAGCGGGCTGTTACAGACCAAGTCGATCTGTTTATAAATTTCGTATGGCATTAATAAAGTTTTAAGGCATTTGATCCATGCCATATCAACAGATAAAAGCCATCATTCAGATAATGGCTTTACTATAGGTCTGCTTTGGCATTTCAATGATTTCGACACAAAGCTGTATTTTTAAGTCTGGCTGGGCCGCAATATATTGCTGCATGACGTCGAGCACCAATTCGGAAATTGCCTGACGAACTTCGACACTGCGCCCGCTCAACAGTGAAACTTTAGCATGCACATAGGCCTGATCTGTAACAGCATTCAGTCCAATCACATAATCCTGCTGCATAATCGCACGACTTTTTAAATCATTGGGATCGGTGACATGGCCGGCGTTAAAAAGTGCCTGATGGATCACGACCAATAAGGGTTTGATCTCGATATGTTGCAGATTGTCAGAATATTCCAGATGCAGGTGTGGCATTAAAGTGGTCTCAAATCGAAACGTGAGGATCAGGGCAACAGGAAAATAATCTGCCCAGAATTTCAGCAATAATGAGAATAATACGATTAATCAACCGTATTATTCTCTCGTCAGAATTTTAGTCTAGGGCTAAATTTAAGCTTTCTTTACATATTCTGATTTCAGTTTCATCGGGCCGATTCCCTCGATTTTACAATCGATATCATGCCCATCGGCAGCATCAGGCAGCAAGCGGATACTTTTGACTTTGGTGCCCACTTTCACCACTGAAGATGAACCTTTGATTTTCAGGTCTTTAATCACCGTTACGCTATCACCGTCCGCCAGCACATTGCCATTGGCATCCTTAATGATCACTTGCTCTTCAGTGATTTCACCTTCTTTCCACTCGTGTGCGCATTCTGGACAGATCAGTAGATCGCCATCTGCATAGGTATATTCAGATTGACATTTTGGACAGTTTGGCAGACCCATAAGAACCTCGAAAAAAAGAGAAAAATAAAATAAATGAAACAAATAAGCGCACAGTATAGCATCTTTGTCAGGCGCGCTGATGGAGAGGACATTGGGATGAAACCAACACAGGAGATCCAAGGAATTAATTGTCTGAAATCTGCGGATTAACCAGCAAAGACAGGAGTTGCAGTGATTCCTGCCAACTCAAATGACATACCGCTGGCGGCACCACATCCGGATAACCCACCTGAATAAGGTGTAAACCGGTACCGATTGACACTTTTTCAAAGATGATCGTGACCTCTATTTCACCCTGCAATTCGGGGGTAGAAAACTGATCGGTATAGCGCAGCAACTGATTGGGAATGACCTCATGATAAACACCATGAAAATGATGCTGGGTCCCGGTAGAAAAATTGGTAAAGGTGGTTTTATAGCTGCCGCCGGGTTTAACTTCCGCATGTTCTACTTTGGCAATAAAGCCATGTGGTGCCAGCCATTTGGCCAGTGCATCCGGATGCACAAAGGCACGATACACCCGCTCCGGTGGTGCGCTGAACACACGATGCATTTTTAAGGTGTAACTCATTTTTTCTTGTCCTTTGTTCTTATTATTTTTTATTGCGGGATATTCCCTGCATTTGTTGTAACTAAATCCTCAGCATCATCAGCCTGAGTTAAGTACTCATTTGAGTTATTTTATCCAGTTTTGAGCTGGCTATATATAATGAGTATGTATCTATACTCAAGCTCAAATCTTCGTGTAGCAATTAAATAGAGCAATAAAAAAACCCGGCAGCACCGGGTCTCTTATTTTAAATGCTTTAAATACAAGCATGATCAGCTACTACGCAGGCTGCTCTCTTCGTCATCCAGCTCATCATCATAGACATAGGCCATGCAGCCCCAGCCATCATATTCGCCCTGAAATTGTGCAGCGATTTTGCTGAACCATTGTTCCAGATCCACGATATCTTCGTAGGCAGGCTCCATATACACATAAATCGTGATAATCCATTCCAGGGTATCGCTTTCTTCGTCCTGAAACAGGCTGATTTTTTGCTCTTCTTTTAATAGATGCAAGGCACAGCGATCTGCCTGCGCTTCATCCGCAAAGGCAATCGAAAATTCAATTTCGTGCGCTTCTTGCAAGTCGTCGCCATCCTGATGCATTTGCCACAGTACATTGCCATTTTCATCGTCAGGGAATTGATTGTAATCACGTGACATAGAAGTATCCTTATTATGATGCTGTTTTATTCTGCATTTAAGATTAGCTGATTTTTGTACAATTATCGAGATACAGACAAAAAATATTATCTTTTAACCATAAATAAACATATGATTTTTATAAATATAAAAATAAGTAAGAGGATCAATATAGTCAAGATTCCTCAAGGCCAAAAATCCTGAAAAATATCAGGATTTAAACCAACTTATGGCATTCAGAATACTCTGGTAAAAATCTTCTAGACCTATGAATGTCATGATCTACGCGATGTGTGGATGCAGATGATCCTGTTCCAATTGCAAAACCAGCGCAGCAAACTTGAGTTCTTCTAAACGCAGATCAAGATAGGATTCTTGAATCATCGCCTGACTCAGTGTCTGCCCGGTATAATTCAGCAAGACATAATCATCCTTTAAGGCCTGCAATATCTCGCCCAAATTTTCTGTGCTTAATTGAGAGAGATATAAATCTGCCTTACAGTTGAAAGCCAGACTCAGGATTTCAATAGTACTTCGACGGCGATTGTCGTCGACATAATTACAGCTCGCCACCTGCTGTTTTTCTATGGCCTGTTGAATTCTGTCACGGACATTGCGTAAATGCCCAACCGCATCCGTTTCGCTATAACCCTCAATCAGCTGCTCTAAAACCTGTGTTGCGGGAAGCTGCAAGCCGAAGCGCTGGGCCTGTATTTTATGCTGTAAAGCACTCAATACCTCTTGCAAGCGATGCTGTTGTTTAGCCTGTTCATAATAACCGTGCAAACTTTGTCGGGCCTCCTGCTCAACCTCGGCCACGGCCTGCGCCTGAAACTGGGCAAGATAATCTTTTACTCTTGCGATATAGGCTTTGAGATCATCGATCATGATCGAAGCATCCAGCTTGGTCGCTTCAACAAAGTTTTCAGCCTGCAAAGTCCGGTTAATAATATATTGCTCGATATCCCAGATATCCTGATATTTTTTATATTTATTCAGGGCAATGTTTAAACTGCCATTTTGTACCCGCAATTGGGTGATTTCATAATTCAATTCATCGACTTGAGTTTCATAATCTGCCAATTTGCTGCGGGAATGATCCAGGTTTTCCTGTAAAAACTGGATATTGCTGCGTAATGAAGCCTGTACCTTTAAGCTCCATAGCAATGCACATATTAAAATACTCGCGAGAACGAAGAGAGCCATACTGAGCATCGTTCTTTCCTTTAACCCCGGGCAGCGCCCTAAACCATCAAATTAAAAATTTATTATAAAGTCATGATTAATTTTGCATCACTTCGGCCAGATAATCAAAGCCGTTGATCAATACTAAGTCATTCATTCATTTTATTTTTCTACAAAATTTTTATGTGTAAGTCATGTATGACTGACTACTTTCCAGCTCAAGACAAATCCATTCTGAAACAACTTACGATATTTTTTATATCAAAGGATATAATTTGAAAGTTTAAAAATAATGAAAGGAAGGTTAAAAAACCATAAAAATAAAGGCATCAGGCCTATAGTGGGAGATAAAAGAATAAAAATTCTCTAGGCTCATCATCAAGAGATAAACCGAACATTAAAAATTTATGTGCGGTAGTGACAACCGATCAGGCAATGGATCAGTAGAAAATTTCATTTGAACATGCTTGTAAAGCTACTCATCTCCAAGCTACTATCGAAATAAATTCTCACACTTTTTATTCGGGTTGCCCAGTTTAAGGGCTTGAACCTCATCATATTTATGAGCTTAAAAAGCATGTGTCCGGTTGAATCTAACTATTAAGCAGAATCAAATTAGAATGGTATTTCTGCCTTTATTTCAACCGGGACACCACTCAAAGGCTGGGTAAAAGCCAAATAACTGGCATGCAAGGCCATACGATTTAAAGGACTGCGCTGGGGTTCAGGATGATAAATTTTATCGCCAGTAATGGGATGACCGATATGCAGCATATGCACGCGTAGCTGATGGGAACGGCCAGTAATTGGTGTCAGTAGTACCCGGCTAATGTCTTGCTGGGGTAGATATTCTAAGGCCTGATACAGGGTTTTGGCGGCCTTGCCCAGTTCAAAATGCACCATCTGACGCGGACGGTTTTCCCAGTCGGTAATCAAAGGCACATCAACGCTGCCCTCACCTTCAAGTTTGCCTTGTACCAGTGCAACATAATTTTTATGTACCGTGCGTGCCTGAAACATTTTACTCACCGCCACTTCTGCATCGCGGTGTTTGGCAAACATCAAAATACCGGAGGTGGCCATATCCAGACGATGGGTAATTTTGGCCTGCGGATACTGGTTCAGAACCCGCAAATAGGCACTGTCATGATGTTCAGGTAAACGCCCCGGAACCGACAATAATCCGGCCGGCTTTTCAATTACCACCAGATCATCATCTTCATAAACGATATGCAGTGGTTCTTGCGGTGGACAATAGACAAAGTCATGGTTGATGGGCATTTTAAGGGTACAGCATCTGGAATAATGCGCGCAAAATAACAAGCGGCTTCTAGGCTGTCAATTACCGTGCTTGACCAGCTCAGCTTAATCTGCCAGATAATAATCGACCGTCGAGACCACGCGTACTTTTTTCAAATACGGCGTATTGCTGTCGCGATCTTCAATACTAAACAGCCCCTGATTGGCGGACTTGATTTTGCCCAGACTGCTTTTTGAATCTGCAGCAAATTTTTCTGCCACACTTCGGGCATTTTCGGTGGCTTGTTCAATCATCGCCGGCTTGATGTCATTCAGCTTGGTAAATAAATATTCCGTTCTTTGCCCAGAATCATCCCCTGCAAAGGCAATGCCTTTTCTGCCCAAGGCCACCAGGCGACTTTGTGCCGCGCGTACTGCATCTATTTTGTGGGTATAGACGGTGATGGTCTGGCTGGCGGTATAACGCAGTGCGACATTGGCATCCCCGCCATATTGCTGGGCATATTTATCAGTAATACTCGGTGAAGCACTGGTAATTTCTTCCACGCTAAATCCTTCATTTTTTAAGAAGGTCTGAATTTCCTGGGTATTGGTTTGCATGGTATCGTACAATTCAGCCAGATCCTGACTGCCGGCATTAAAGCGGATTGGCCATACCGCCACATCGGCTTTGACTTCGCGTTCCGACAAGCCTTTGACCGAAACTATACGTTCATACTGTTTAATTTTCAGCGCGCTATTGCCGAGAATCCATCCTGCAATAATCATTCCCAAGCCGATCAAGGCACCTAAAATCAGGGCCGGTTTGAATTGATTCATCCTTCAACTCCTTTGAAATCTTTTTTCGTTCTTATTGATCCTGCCACGCTATCAAGTAGCGATAAAATGATATTAATCCAATCTTATTTTTATCACTTGAAAATTCAATCACAACATCGCACTTAGCTTTGATTCATCAGATAGATTGCAATTAACGGCGTCAGGTTAAATAGCAGAATCCCAATTTTATAGAGCGCCATACCCGAATAATGAATCATATCGAAACTGGTATCTGACAGCCGAAACCATTTTCCATGCACCTGCTTCATCCAGTTTCGGGCAAAGACATAGACCACGAACCAGATCATGAGAATGACATAATTGATGAGTGTGCAAAACAGTAAAAAACGACACCAGATATCGAGATTCATGAGGATTCCCCTAAGGGGCAACTGATGTTTTTAAAATAACAGATCAGGTTGAGAAATGAAGGGCTTATTTGTATCTTGCTTAGCTGGATATTTTTATTAAATTCATGATTTATATTTATTTTAATTTTTAATTCTACGTATATTTCTGGAGAATTTTTTAGGGTGTTGGGAAAACTCGCAATGGTTTACTTCAACTATCATTCTTTGTAAGACCTGATCTTATAGCCTATAAACTTTTGGTCTATAGCGTCCTAAGCCGGATCGAGACCTTTTGGGTTCGTACTGCACTCGCGTTTTGCGCCGCTCGCAGCATGCTACTCTTTCCGATCCCATCACACCCTTGAGAGCTATATTAGGCAAAGATGGACGGGATTAATTTCCTATGTTTTTTTAATTTTCCATGAATCTGAAAATTTATTTCATTATTAACCCACATATAGAGAAATAAATTCCATTTCCAATTTTTTATGCTTTTTTATTCGCCAAAATGAGACTTTATTGCAATTTACATTCAGGACAGGATTGCTGTTTTATTGAAAGAATTTTCCCTGAATCCATTGCGCACTAAACCACCAGGCACTAATCGCGGACATCCCGCACAGAAAATTAGCCAGTACCTTATTAATTCTAGTCAACTCAGAACTATAAATTTTCAAATTAAGCAAATAAGCGATCACAGCGTAAACCGAGCCAATCGCGCCCCCAAAAAGAATCAGGATCAGTGGCCATGCAGAATAGAAATGGGCTTTTTTATCTAACTTTCCTGACTCTGGTGCGTGCTGTTGAATATCCATAGGTGATAGCCCTCTTTTTAATATATGCACTTGCACTATTTCTAGGCAGATATTTACTCTTTAGAAAATATTTGCCTTTTAGGACTTTCATTGAAGCAAGAAGCAGACCAGTTTTAACGTACAAAAAGCTGTCGAGTATGATGATTGATATAGGCATTTAGCCCATCGCCATATTGGGCAAGCTGTTTCATGTTTTCGACATGCTGATAGCCGGCACTGCTATAGCTGTAGGTATAAACTTTCGAGGTTTTCTTAAATTGAACCCGAATAAACTCGTTACCAATCTCGTAATTGGCAACACCTGAGTCATGATTAAGATCAAGATAATATTGCAATTGAGCTGCCCTAAACACGATGAATCTAGGGTTTTATATGGGGTTTTATTGGTTAATTTTCAAACAATAATATTTTAAGAAAATAAAATCTATAAAAAAAAATATCCCATTATTTAATGGGATATTTTTTAAATCGGAGTGAACTATTTAACAATTAGGATCCACTACAAAACTTGTCTGGCTGAATTTTTGCCATGCACCAGTAGCAGCACCATCCACAACGAGAATAGAGATAATTCCCCAATCCAAGAAAACACCTAATAAGGTTGTTGGATCAAAAGTTTTTTGTGGAATAACGATGTTGGTTTGGCAGCCTTGCTTCTCTGCTTTAATTACATAATTTTCTTTCTTTTTGAAAGTATAAACAGTATTACGCTGACCCATATATTCTTCATTGACATATAACTTAGCCAATTCATCGTTACTACGGATATTCACAGTTTGTGTTGAACCATTAAACATCGTCGCACAGCCTGAAGTAAATAACATCACACTTCCTATTACTAAAGCTGTAAATTTTTTCATTGTTTCCCCCCGGAAATATCTAACCTTAATTCTAAGTGGTTAGCTAATTTTTAAAGCAGACAACCTATACCTTTTATAACAATAGTTCAAGTAATTTTTTGAATTTATTATAATTTTTTACTTTAAACCAAGATTCTCCTCCCGATATAAAACTGTTTTCTCATAATAATTTTTTATTTCTATGTATGAAATTTGGATACCACAGCAAAAAGCCCTATCGAGTAATAGGGCTTTCGTTCAAAACAGAGGGTAACTGTTTGAGTTGTTTTGCTTAGGCATTCTTATTGTTAAATTGATTGCCTTGGCATTTGGTACACGGTGGTAAACGATCAGTACCAATTTCTAAGTAGGTGCGGTGTCCGCATTGAACACAAAAATAGAAGCCTGTTCCGGGTTTTTCGCCAGCAGTAACCATCTTTGTTCTCCATGGTTTTAGAAATGGTCTATCTAGTATAACCCTCTAGTGATGAATGTCTATTGTCCATTTTTGTAAATGATGATGGCATTTGGGCAAAGTAGTATTTCTAATTATTATTCAATAACTCATTAATTAAGTGATAATTTATTATTTTTTTCAAGTTAACTAGTTTAATAACATTGAGATAAGTGATGCATAAGGTCAAGTATAGCGCAGTGCGTTAATACAAAATTATCGCCATAGCCATATGAAATTTTATATTCCCTTAAAGTTATAGACGTCTTTAATCATTGAGGAAGCTCAATTGCTTAAGTTTAAAAAGAAAAGTACCTGTTTGTATTTTCTTGATAAAGACATTAATGCTCTAAATAAAAACCCCACTTCACAGTAGGGTCTTTTTTAAACAATATCAACAACTTTAATCCACCCTTGCGAAGCAATGCTTCTCACCTTTAAAAAAGGAGGAAGTTCCCCTCTTTTTCAAAGAGGGGCTAGGGGTGATTTTAAAAAAGATTAAGCCACATTCCCTTCCAAAAAATCCTGTGCAAAGCGCTGTAATACCCCACCCGCTTCATACACATGCACTTCTTCTTCAGTATCCAGACGGCAAGTCACAGGCACTTCAATAATCTGGTTCTTACCATCATCGGTTGAACGTTCAACCACCAAAGTCAACGTCGAACGTGGCGCGATATTACCAATCACGCTGTACAGCTCAGTACCATCAAGACCTAAAGTCTTACGATCTGTACCCGGTTTAAACTCAAGCGGCAACACCCCCATACCGACCAGATTGGTACGGTGAATACGCTCAAAACCTTCAGCGACAATTGCTTCTACACCTGCCAGACGCACACCTTTCGCCGCCCAGTCACGGCTAGAACCCTGACCATAATCCTTACCAGCAATAATAATCAACGGCTGTTTACGGTTCATGTAGATTTCAATGGCTTCCCACATCCGCATTACTTCGCCTTCAGGCTCCACACGTGCTTTCGAACCCTGCTTGATGGTACCATCAGAACGCACCACCATCTCATTAAACAGTTTCGGGTTGGCAAATGTTGCACGTTGCGTAGTCAAGTGATCACCGCGATGCGTTGCATAAGAGTTAAAGTCTTCCTCAGGCACACCCATTTTTTTCAGGTATTCACCCGAAGCACTGTCTAAAACAATGGCATTCGATGGTGACAAATGATCGGTGGTGATGTTGTCGCCCAAGATCGCCAGCGGACGCATATTTGACAATGTACGCGGTGCAGCCAAAGCCCCTTCCCAATACGGCGGACGACGAATATACGTACTTTGCGGACGCCAGTCATACAGCGGACTTGTTGCCTTTTCATTCACACCCAAATCGAACATCGGAATATAGATTTTTTTAAATTGTTCTGGTTTTACAGCCACTTTTACCAGCGCATCAATTTCTTCATCCGATGGCCAGATATCTTTTAGATAAATCGGGTTACCGTCTTTATCATTTCCTAAAGCATCTTTTTCGATGTCAAAACGAATCGTACCGGCAATCGCATACGCCACCACTAAAGGCGGTGAAGCCAAGAATGCCTGTTTCGCATAAGGATGGATACGCCCATCGAAGTTACGGTTGCCCGAAAGCACCGCTGTTGCATACAGGTCACGGTCAATAATTTCCTGCTGAATCTTTGGATCAAGCGCACCCGACATACCGTTACAGGTCGTGCATGCATAGGCCACAATACCAAAGCCCAATTTTTCCAGATCGTGCAATACGCCTGCTTCTTCAAGGTAAAGTGCTGCTGCTTTAGAACCCGGTGCAAAAGAAGATTTCACCCAAGGCTTACGGACCAAGCCCAATTCATTGGCCTTACGTGCCAGTAAACCTGCCGCCACGGTATTACGTGGGTTAGAGGTATTGGTACAAGAGGTAATCGCCGCGATAATCACCGCGCCATCTGGCATCAAGCCTTCCGCTTCTTGCGCGCGAGCTGCTTCTAAATTACCGGCAATACCTTTTTCTTTCAGGTCAGAGGTTGATACACGTGCATGTGGATTCGATGGGCCAGCGATGTTACGTGTCACAGTCGATAGATCAAAACGCAATACACGCGGATATTCCGCCTGAGTCATATCCGATGCCCAAAGCCCGATCTCCTTGGCATAAGTTTCAACCAGTTTGACTTGCTCAGGCTCACGACCGGTCAAGGTCAGATAATCAATCGTGTTCTGGTCGATATAGAACATCGCAGCCGTTGCGCCATATTCCGGGGTCATATTAGAAATCGTGGCACGATCACCCACCGACATGCTGTCAGCACCTTCACCAAAGAATTCTAAATATGCGCCAACCACACGCTCTTTACGCAGGAATTCGGTTAATGCCAAGACGATATCCGTTGCGGTAATACCCGGCTGACGTTGGCCCACCAGCTCCACACCGATAATATCTGGCAGACGCATCCACGATGCACGGCCCAGCATCACGTTTTCGGCTTCCAAGCCGCCAACACCAATCGAGATCACGCCCAATGCATCTGTATGAGGTGTATGCGAATCTGTACCAACACAGGTATCCGGGAATGCCAGACCATCACGGTTCTGAATCACCGGAGACATTTTCTCCAAGTTGATCTGGTGCATGATGCCATTACCGGCAGGAATTACATCGACATTTTCAAATGCGGTTTTAGTCCATTCAATAAAATGGAAACGGTCTTCGTTACGACGGTCTTCAATGGCACGGTTTTTCTCAAAGGCATCCGGATCAAAACCACCAAACTCAACCGCCAGTGAATGGTCGACAATCAGCTGGGTTGGAACTACCGGATTGACTTTCGATGGATCACCGCCCTGATCGGCAATCGCATCACGTAAACCGGCAAGGTCAACCAGTGCCGTTTGCCCCAAGATGTCATGACACACTACACGTGCCGGATACCAGGGAAAATCATGTTCCTGTTTACGCTCAATCAGCTGGCGTAAAGACTGTTCCAGAATGGCAGGATCACAACGACGCACCAACTGCTCTGCCAGGACTTTGGAAGTATAAGGAAGTTTGGCATATGCGCCTGGCTGAATATCTTCTATGGCCTGTCGCACGTCATAATATTCCAGCTGGGTGGATTGCAGCGGTTTACGGTAGTTGTTGTTCATAAGCTTGCCTGCCCTCGTTTATCTCTATTTTTATTCATCAATAGATATCGATGAGTTACTTTTGTAATAGCAGCATTGTACGCCGCACAAATAGCATTTCCCAAATTTTATATTTTTCAAATACTTAATTATAAAAATCGGTATTTTCGCAAAAATTTGTTACACAGACTTTAGAATTTTTGCTTTAAAGCGGTCTTTTGCTAAAAAAATCTGAATAATTCGCCTTATTCTTTAGTCTTATGTTGCAAAATATTTCTCTATCTTTTTATTTGATTATTACCCTAACCCACTAATATCACTAATAAATAATTAATTTTATGTGCATTTTTTTAAAGATAAAAAAATATAGTCTCACTGGTTTTCATAGGCCTGTCCTGCCGCCGCATTTAGCAAAATTTCAATCCCCTAATTTGGGATAACAGATTTTCCAAAACTATCAGAAGCTCAGTGTGACGTATGTCACGTTATTCACAATCCTCACATTAAAACAATAACCATAACAGGCAGAACTGAAATGTTGAAAATCGCAATATTCGGAGCTATAGCCGCCATTTTGATGCTCTTAGCTCGCGGTTGGGATGGAACAAAAAATCCATCACCACCGTCAAATCCCTCTAATCCGTCCCAACCCTCTCATCCCTCACACCCCACACCTTCACCCAAACCCTCACATCCCGTTCCGACAACATCAGACAGCTTGATTAGCAACCCACCCCTGTTACCGAAAAGTGCCAAAGGCAAATATGAGCTGATCGTGGCCTATAAGACTAACAAGCTCTATAACCCCAGAAACGGCTTATGGGATCAGGTGCTGCTGAGAGGCTATTTAACCAAACCCAGTTTATTTGATAAGAAAAAAACTGGTGAATATGTTGAGGATCAATTGGTCGGGCCACAGATTCGGGTCAAACAGGGTGAAACCATGGCGCTTAACCTGAATAACCAGCTTCCACCCGAGTCAGAAACAACCTGTCCAACTCATGTCGAGAATGTAAATGAACCACACTGCTTTAATACCACCAACCTGCATACCCATGGCTTCTGGGTCAGTCCTCAAGGCAATAGTGATAATGTTTTCCTGAAATTCAAACCTCAGGAAAAATTTGATTATGAGTTCAAAATGGAACCGAATCATCCTGCAGGGACTTACTGGTATCATGCCCATCTGCATGGCTCAACTGCTCTTCAGGTGTCGAATGGCATGGCAGGCCCATTGATTGTTGAAGGCTCAAGAACACCAAAAGTCAAAAATAGCAAAGTCACTTCAACTGGAGATATGGATATTCTATGGAAAGAAAAAAACAGTTACCCAAACGAAAACATCCTGTTGTTCCAGCAAATCCAATATCGCTGTAGCAATCCCGATCCTAATGTCACATTTGCTGTTCCCAATAACTGTAAAGGTGTAGGTATAGGCATGCTAGAAAATTATAATGACCTGTCTATTGGCGGCTTCTGGACCAACCAGAATTACTACACGTCTATCAACGGTAAAATTGTGGGAGAAATGAAGGTTGAACAGAATGTATTTAACCGCTGGCGCATGATTCATGGCGGTGTACGCGATACTATTGGTTTAATCATTAAGGAAATTCCTGACTCCAGTAAGTTTACTGCAGAGCAAACCATTAAAGCCTGTTCAGCCTATCAGGAGGCAGACAAGAAAGCTGAAATTGAGAAGCTGAATAGCCTGAATGTGCATACCATCGCGCAAGATGGCTTAACCATGAATCATGTACAGACCAGAACCCTGTCCGTGTTCCATCCTGGTTATCGTCATGATGCAATGGTTGCCTTTCCGACCACCAATAGATACTGCATTTTTGACACCAAATTGAATATCGATGATGAAATTAACGCGCCATTACCAACGGGCCAAACTACACCTCAACTTGCCCCAACCAATCTTTTTAATGCCCAACTGCTTGGATGGGTTAATGTAAAAGCAGCCAAAACCAAGGCTCAGACTGCTGCCCCAGTTCCTGAAAGATCGTGCACAAAAAATTGGGTTAAGCAAAGATATCCAGACCCAGTTATCTCAGCTTAATCTTTCTGCGTTTAGTGATCATCCATCATTGATGACGAAAGAGATTGATAAGGTGGTTGCTGCCCGACCAAAACAGTACAGTGCTTTTGTGCTGGCTTTTGCGAATGGCTTGAAATTTGGCTTTCGCCATAAAGAAGGTGGTGACTTAATAAGTTTTGGAGATAAATTTGATGGTGAGGGATCAGTGGGTGGCGAATATGTCCGTCAGTTACAAGTTGGACAGACTGATGAATGGGAATTGACAACCGAAAATTTTGGCGGTCATCCGTTCCATATTCATGTTAACCCGTTCCAGATTGTTAAAATTTTGAATCCTGATGGTAAAGATGTCAGTGAAGCATTATCTGAGCCAGTCACAGATCCAAATGGACTTGAAGATGTGCAATACCGTAGCATGAAAGGACAATTTAAGGATACGCTTTTTATAAAAGCTAACTATAAATTTATTCTCAGAAGCCATTACAAGAAATTTGAAGGTGACTTCGTACAGCACTGCCATATCCTCGACCATGAAGATCAGGGCATGATGGAAACCGTACGGGTCTGTGGAGGAAAATTCCCTTGTGATTCGCCATTACCGTCTAGCCTTCACCACTAAAGATCTGCTCGCTAAAAGCCAATGATTTCGATTGTTGGCTTTTTTGTTTGCCTCTATTTGATGCTTGCTGCACAATAACTGCATTGATTTATAGTATTCAAACCGGGGCTTATTATGGCAGCGTCTCCTGCTTTTACATTGTTTAGTCTGAATGGTGTAGATGCACAAAAATTCCTTCAAGGTCAGGTGACTTTGAATACTGAAACTTTGGCGGAAAACCAGACACGCTATACTGCAATCTGCAGTCTGAAAGGACGCATTCAATTTGGCTTATGGCTTAAAAAAATCAGTCCGGAAAGCTTTGAAATCGTCAGCACTGAAGATCAGGCTACGGAACTGACCAATCATATTAAAAAATTTGGTGCCTTTTCAAAAATGAAACTGGAACTGGTTGGTCCAGTTTATCCAGTCATCAATGGCATTCATACTGACTTCGTTACGACTGAAACCGATGTAACGATGTGGGAACAGCAAGCCATTGAATCAGGTCAGGCCTGGATTCAGGCTGCCACCGCGACCCTGTTTCAACCACAAGAATTACGTTTGCATCAACGCGAAGGCATTCACTATGACAAGGGTTGCTACTTGGGTCAGGAAGTCATTGCACGCCTGTGGTTTAAAGCCAAGCCAAAACACTGGTTACATCTGGTTCAAGGCACAGGTACCGTGCCTGATGTTGCGACCAAACTGAATAATGATGTTGAAATTGTCAATAGCATCGCGATTGACGACGGTTATAAAGCGCTAGTCGTTGCAAAACCTGAAGCATTGACCGAATTGGGCCTAGAAGTACTGGAACTTCCGGAAGCTTTGAGCGGTGATGTAGCGCGTCCGCAATAATCACTGCATAACTCATAAAAAAGCCAAGATAAAATTCTTGGCTTTTTTATTTTAGAAGCCATGAAACAGCTTGTTCATGTCTTTTACCACATAATCTTTAAAATGATAGGCCCGCGCATGTTTGGCATCAAACTTTGCCGTGAGTTCACCTTTTTGAAAGACATATACTCGGTCTTCCTGACTCATCAAAAACTCTGCACCAAGTTTCATCAGCAGCGCATCAATCTTGTCTTCATCGGCAATCGATTCATCAGCATTGATTCTGTCATAGTGACGTTTAATGGTTTTGACAAACATGGTTAAATCCTGGGAGTCTGATTCAAACCGAGATTTAATCAGAGAAGTCGGCTGAAGCAAAGTAATCCTTTTGATATCTGCAGAATTGATCAGAAACCTGTGCAAATCATGCATCGATTTAATCGGTATATTGTGCTTCGATGATTTGTATTTAGTGACAAATTGTATATTTACAAAGCACAAAATCCTTTTATGATGTAAGTGAAAATGATTAAAACGGCACCAAGGAATAAGGTGCCAGCAATAATAAGGTTATAGGAACCATGAAAAAATTAGTACTCGCTACAGTTCTTGCCCTTTCTGCGCAATTCGCTCTGGCAAATACCGTAAAAGATCAAGTCGATCCCCAATTCCAAAAAGTTGAGGCCATGGTCAAAGCCAATAATTTTAAAGGTGCCTATGACGCTTTGAATCAATTGGCCAGTCAGGGAAATGCCCAAGCTTTATATAACTTAGGCTATTTGACCCAAACCGGCCAAGGTACAACCAAGGACGAGAAAAAAGCCATTCAGCTTTACGAGCAGGCAGCCAGCAAAGGCTATCCGGTGGCCAATTATGTACTGGGTAAAAACTATGCAGCCGGCACACTCGGCCTCAAACAGGATTTGGCCAAAGCCAAACAGCATCTGGAACGCGCTTCAGCAGCCAAATTTGATGATGCCAGCATTGATCTGGCCATACTGCTATTTTCTGAAAATACGACAGCGTCAAATAAAGCCGGACTACAAAAGCTGCAACCGCTGATCAGCAAAGGCAATATGCAGGCCATTCATGCCAAAGCCTTATATGACATCAGCAGCGGTTTCAAAAACAAAGATGAAAAACCGATTCAGCAAGGCCTAAGCAGCATTCAGGAACTCGCCAAAAAAGGTTATATTCCGGCGCTGATGGCAGTAGGTAATATGTTTGCCAATGGCAGTATTGTTCCGCAAAATCTGCCAGAAGCTAAGAAAATCTTTGCCGCACTGGCGCAGCAAAATGTTCCGCAGGCCAAAGAGTCTTTGGCAGCGGTAGACAAAATGCTGGCTGAGCAGAAAAAAGCGCCTGCGAAGAAAAGTTAAGTTAATTCCACAAAATTAAAATATAAAAAGCCCCATGCAATTTGGGGCTTTTTTTAGTAGCAGAGCATCCATCTGCTAAAAGATTATCCCCACCACAAGGCAATTAAGCCACTGGTCACGATAAAACCGGCAATGGTACTCATCAACAATGGCGTTAAGGTTCGATCATTCAAACCATACGCCTGTCCCAGCATGCCAAAAATCGTCGGCATCGGCAAAGCTGCAATTAGCGTACCAGCATGGACCATTTCCTGACTTAAATCAGTTAACTGGCTCAGTCCCAGATACATCAATAACGGCATCATGATATTGCTGGAAAATACCAGATAGAAACTTTGCAGGTTGACATATTTCAGACTCATTCCCACGATCCCACCTCCAATGGCAAACAAGGCCAATGGTGAGGCCGTCTGACCAATCAAGGCAAAGACCTGATCGAGATAGACTGGAATTTTAATCTGGAAAACTGCACAGGCCATGCCCAGCATCACTCCCATAAATAAGGGATTCTTTAGCAAGGTCAGTAGCACACTTTTCAAAATGGCGCCAAGGTTCGCCTGATGTTGTGTGCCCAGCGCAGCCATGACCAGCACCAGCGGAATCAGCAACACGCTTTCAATGATGACCACCAGAGAGGTATAGGTCATCGCCTGTTGTCCGATCAATAAGCTAAGCACAGCTGTACCAATCAGCCCGGTATTTGACATTGCAGCACCCAGCGACAAGACTGCACTTTGCGAATGCGTATTCTGAAAATGACGGCGCATGATCCAGAAACCGCTACCATAGAGCAGTAAGGTCACGCTGCTATACACGGCAAAGTATTCAAAATACCAGATTTCATGCAGGTCTTTGGAGGCAAGGGACTGAAAGAACAGCAAGGGCAAGGCTACTTTAATCACAAAGGCACCGACCGTCCCCACCTGTTCTTTGTTTAACACTTGACTCTTTACAGTCAGATAACCCAGCGCCAACAATAAAAATATGGGCACAATGACCGCAAAAATCATAATGCAGTATCCTCTTGCCAGTGATATTCCATTATAAGAATTTCTGAGACTAAAGCAGTGTTAAAAAGGCTCAAACAGGTGATTCAAACCATGGGGTGCAGAGCGCAGATATTGCGGTGAAATCTTGATTTTTTCCTCAAGTGCTGCCGCTGCATGCCAAGGCCAATGGGGATCATAAAGAATGGCACGAGCCAGTGCGATAGCGTCGGCTTGGCCCTTTTGTAAAATATCTTCTGCCTGCTTAGCTTCAGTAATCAAACCGACGGCAATCACGGGAATATTCACGACTTTCTTGATCGCATCTGCAAAAGGCACCTGATAATTCGGCTTCACATCAATGTTCTGTTTGGCATGTAAACCGGCACTAGAAATATGAATATAGGCAGCACCCGCAGCTTCCAGTGCTTTGGACAATTCAATTGAAGAGTCAATGGTCCAGCTATCTGGCTGATCCATCCAATCGCTGGCCGAAATACGTACTCCAATTGGATAACCTTCTGGAACCGCCGCTTTCATGGCTTGTAATACTTCCAGAGTCAGGCGAATCCGGTTTTCCAGTGAACCGCCATACTGATCATCACGTTTATTTGAAAGTGGTGACATGAACTGATGCAATAAATAACCATGCGCTGCATGCAGCTCAATCAGGTCAAAACCGGCCTCAACTGCACGTTTAGCACTTTCTGCAAAGTCAGCAATGACCTGTTCAATTTCCGACTGGCTTAAGGCTTTAGGTGGATGTTCATCGGTCTGAAAAGGAATATCACTCGCAGAAACAGTTTGCCAGCCATATGCTTCATCCGGCTTAAATTGACCTTTACCTGCCCATGGTTTATCTGTTGAGGCTTTACGTCCGGCATGTGCGAGCTGAATAGCAAAAGGCATCGGGGAGATGGATTTGACTTTTTCCAGTAAAGTCTTGATCTGCTTTGCCTGTTCGTCATTCCATAAACCCAGATCGGCATAACTGATCCGGCCTTCTGGCTGTACCGCAGTCGCTTCGACAATACATAAACCTGCACCCGATAAGGCATAGTTGGCCCATTGCTGCTCGTGCCAATAGGTAATTTCCCCCTGCTCTGTTGCAGAGTACTGACACATCGGCGCAATTACGATTTTATTTTGAAGTTGCAGTGATCCAAATTGAATAGGTTGAAATAGTAATGCCACGCTGTATTTCCTCTTTTTATTGCCCAGTTTCACTCTAAAAATAAAAACAGGCTCCCAAGAGCCTGTTTAGTTATAACGTGAACGATCAAACTTTAGAAGATGATTCGTGTAGTCAAACCGAGTACCAGTGCATCATCTACATTATTGCTTGAACCTGGATTAATGACATATTGCAGGTTTGGACGCAGCATCAGCCACTTTGTTGCGTTATAGCTATAGTTCAGTTCAATATTGTATTCTGCACTCGCATCAAAATTCAGATTCTTGATCCGGTCATTAATATGTACACGATTGACCGCCAGACCTAAAATATCATTCGGCTGGCTGTCCGCAAGACCGATATATTTCACACCAATTTGTTGTGAATTATCCACTTTGTTAGTATCGCGATCATGCCAGGTAAAGTTAGCAAATGAATGCAAACCCTGACGGCCCTGACCTATAGACGTTAACTGCTGTTCTACAGCTAACCAGCCTGCAAAGGTATGGTTTTTGGCATCAGTAGGATTGGCAATATCTTTTTGGTTGGCAACATCATCGGCCGTATTGTACATCCCGCCAACCCGGTAGCTGCCCGGCAAGCCATTCACCAATGATTTCGGTGTCCAGATCACTTCTGCCGGAATCGTCACACCATCTGCATGGTCGGTATCCAGACTCCAGCCCTGACCTTCTTTAGCGCCATTACCATTATCCGGATTAAACTCATACACACCGACTTGTACCGCAAGTTCAGGATTGAGTTGCTGCTTCACGCGCGCACCCCATTGTGCTACAGGCGTATTCATCCAGATATTGCCCTGCCATTTACCCATCTGTGCAGCACAAAATGCCGTACTGGCAAAATCACAAGCCATGACATTAAAATCCATGCCCAGACCAAGACGACCCGCCTTAATACTGAGCCCTTGGTCTTTATAATTCTTTTCAATAGACAGCTCGCTCAGACGGCTATCCTGATTACCACGCCCAAAAGTGCCTTGTACATTGGCCAGCTGTGGTGCATTAGGATCCTGCAAGTCACGAACAGAGGTACTTTGACCCTGACGTGCAGTCATCACGGCACGTACAGTGACACCATTCCATCCCGCCAGCTTTTCCATATCCAGTTGAGTACCCAGCCATAATTGGGCAGAAGTTAATGGACCTGCGCCCTCATTACGACCACCATCAGCAAGATAGGCGGTATCGGTTAACAGATTGGCTTCAAATTTAATTCCCTGTTGGGCCAGTTCTGTACGTTGACCATTCCAGTCCCCCAGTAAATACTGACCTTGTGGATCAAATGCAGATTCCGCCTGAGCGGTTGTCATGGCAGCCATTAAAGGCAATAGAGCTAGACCTAAATATTTCATGTAAAACCTAAACATTCGGAGAGAAAAACAAGCAAGGTTTTTAAATTGCTATTAGGTGCATGAATTTACATAACTTTTCATACAAATTCCCAGCATTTTTTTTATTACTCATTAAACTTTTAGTTATGCCTTAAACATAAAAATATAATTTTTATTTTAACAATTTAAAATTATTTATATATTTTTCATTAACTTATAATTTATTGATATTTTCTATGTGATTTTCTCCTAAGAAAATTTGTTATAAAAACATAGAAACCTAGTTTATTCTTTAAACAATTACAGCTTAAATAAAGATGAAATACCCAGTCATTTTCCAGCGATTTCACCCCGATTAACGCTTGCAATCCCGGCCAATTCACCCAATATTAGCTGCATCTCCCTCGCCATTGATGTGTTATGCCTGAATTACCAGAAGTTGAAACCACCAAAACCAGTTTATTGCCTTTATTGGAACAATGCGTAAAACATGTTGAAGTGCGTCAGTCAAGTTTGCGCTGGCCTATTCCGGAGAATATAGAAAAGCTGGTGGGGCAAAAATTACTGAAGCTCACTCGCCGTTCTAAATATATTCTGGCGGAGTTTGAACACGACACTATGCTCTGGCATTTGGGCATGTCGGGGAGTTTCCGTCTATGCGATGGCAATGAAGAATTACGCAAACATGACCATCTGATCATTCAGTTTGATGATATCGAACTGCGTTATCATGACCCTCGTCGTTTTGGCTGCATTCTTTGGCTGGATGCACAATCACAAAGCAAATTGATCGATACGCTGGGGCCAGAGCCCTTAAGCGAGAACTTTAATGCCAAGTATTTATTTGAAAAATTGAAGAATAAAAATGTTGGCACCAAAGTTGCAATTATGGATAACCATGTGGTGGTGGGCGTAGGCAATATTTATGCGACTGAAAGTCTGTTTAATCTGGGGATTCATCCGGCGCAACCGGCCTCGACTTTAAGCTTGATGCAGATTGAAAAGTTAGTGCTGGAAATTAAGCGCATTTTGAAACAGGCAATTGATCTGGGTGGTTCAACCTTAAGAGACTACACCAATGCCATGGGCGAAAATGGCTATTTTCAGCAAACCCTGCTAGCTTATGGCCGTGCCGGTGAAATGTGTGTGAACTGCGAGACCACGCTTGAAAATATTAAATTGGGGCAACGGGCTTCAGTTTTTTGTCCTGAATGCCAACCTTTGAAAAAGATCCATCTCCCTGTCAAAAAAGTGGCAACTGTACGAGGGAAAAAGTCATGAAAACAGCCATTGTGCGTCATATTCTAGTTAAAGATAAAGAAACCGCTGAGCAGCTTAAAAAAAAGATTTTAAGTGGTGCCGACTTTAATAAAATCGCAAAACAGTATTCAACCTGTAATTCTGCCAAACGTGGCGGTGAGCTAGGTGAAGTGAAGAAAGGCCAACTGGTTCCAGTGATTGATAAACTGGTATTTACTGCCGCTGAACGTGTATTACATGGCCCGGTCAAAAGCCAGTTTGGTTTTCATTTGGTCGAAATCAAGTTTCGGATGGATTTTTAATATTTATAAATCCCTCCTTACCTCCCTTTGACAAAGGGAGGAGTTCCCCCTTTATAAAAGGGGGATTTAGGAGGATTAGAAAAATTAGACTTGAGGTGGACGCTTTTTCAATTCATCACGAATTTCACGCAGCAATTCAATATCGGCTGGAGTAGTCGGAGTTTCCTCGACTGGGCCTTCTTGTTTACGTAAACGGTTCATGAATTTCACCAATAAAAATACGACCCAAGCCAAAATTAAGAAGTTAATTAAAATCGTTAAAAAGTTACCATAAGTCAGTACATTCACACCCGCCTTAGTCAAGGCATCCAAAGATTGTAAATTGTCTGGGTTTCTTCCTAAGATAAAGAATTTTTGCGTAAAATCGACGCCACCACCGGTGATCACGGTAATTAAAGGCATAATGATGTCTTTCACCAATGAATCGATGATCTTGCTAAAAGCACCACCGATGATGACACCAATCGCTAGATCCATCATATTGCCTTTGATCGCAAACTCTTTAAATTCTTGAATAATACTCATAACTGCTCCCATATTTTATTTTCAAGTTTTGGGTCAAATTATACCTGAGTAAATACTTTTAATTTTGACTTAATTTAATGCGTTTTAGTAAATTATGATTTAAGCATAACGTAAATATAAAAAAACCGTAATCTTCGAAAAAATTACGGTTTTTGAAAACCCGAAATAATCTAGCGATTATTTACCTGAACGGTTACGTTTACGTTCGTTTTCAGTCAAGAAACGCTTACGGATACGGATTGACTTAGGTGTTACTTCTACTAGTTCATCATCTTCAATAAACTCAAGCGCTTGCTCAAGTGTATATTCAATCGCAGGAACCAGCGTTAACGCATCATCAGTACCAGAAGCACGTACGTTCGTTAACTGTTTTGCTTTAGTCGGGTTAACTGTCATGTCGTCTGAACGAGAGTTAATACCGATGATCATACCTTCATAAACTTCTAACTGTGGTTTCGCGAATAGACGACCACGGTCTTGAAGTGTGAACAGTGCATAGCCCAAGCAAGTACCTTGAACCATAGAAATCAATACACCGTTTTGACGTTTTGCAACAGTACCTTGCTTCATTGGACCGTAGTGCGAGAAGCTAGACGTCATGATCCCTGTACCAGAAGTCATGGTCAGGAATTCAGAACGGAAACCAATCAGACCGCGTGAAGGAACAGTGGCTTCAATACGGATACGGCCTTTACCGTCGACTTCCATATTGGTCATTTCGCCTTTACGGTGACCCATTTGTTCCATTACAGCGCCTTGATGCTGTTCTTCAACGTCAAAAGTAACGTTTTCGTATGGCTCTTGTTTTTCACCATCAATTTCTTTGATGATTACTTGTGGACGAGATACGCCCATTTCGAAGCCTTCGCGACGCATGTTTTCAATCAGAACTGAAAGGTGAAGCTCACCACGACCAGATACTTTGAAACGGTCTGGACTGTCAGTATCTTCAACACGTAATGCTACGTTGTGAATCAATTCGCGGTCTAGACGTTCACGGATATTACGTGAAGTTACGAACTTACCTTCTTTACCAGCAAACGGTGAGTTGTTTACCTGGAATGTCATCGATACTGTAGGTTCATCTACAGACAATGGCGGTAAAGCTTCAACATTTTTCGGATCACAGATGGTGTCAGAAATGTTAAGTGCATCGATACCCGTTACACAAACGATATCGCCTGCAGAAGCTTCTTCAACGTCAACGCGATCTAGACCATGATAACCCATGATTTTTAAGATACGGCCGTTACGTGTTTTGCCATCTTTATCGATTACAGTTACTTGTGTGTTTAATTTCACTGAACCGCGTTGGATACGACCAATACCGATAACGCCTACGAAGCTGTTATAGTCAAGTGAAGATACTTGCATTTGGAATGGACCGTCAACGTCAACCGCTGGTGGTTCAACGATGTCTACGATCGTTTGGAACAACGGAGTCATATCTTCAGCAAGTTCTTCTGGAGAAGGACCAGCAACACCACGAAGGCCTGAAGCATAAACAACTGGGAAGTCTAACTGTTCGTCAGAAGCACCCAAGTTATCGAACAAATCAAATACTTGGTCAATTACCCAGTCTGGACGCGCGCTTGGCTTGTCGACTTTGTTAATAATCACGATTGGTTTCAAACCACGTGCGAACGCTTTTTGCGTTACGAAACGAGTTTGTGGCATCGGGCCTTCTTGTGAGTCTACAAGAAGAAGTACGCAGTCAACCATCGACATTACACGTTCAACTTCACCACCGAAGTCGGCGTGTCCCGGGGTGTCCACGATGTTAATGCGGTATTCAGTATTGGTACGTTCATCTAACCATTTGATTGCAGTGTTTTTTGCAAGAATGGTAATACCACGTTCGCTTTCAATAGCGCCAGAATCCATGACACGCTCGATCTCACCCGCGCGATCACCGAGAGCACCTGATTGTTGCAAAAGTTTGTCTACAAGAGTGGTTTTACCATGATCGACGTGCGCAATAATGGCGATGTTACGGAGAGTTTTAATATCTGACATGTAAATTCAATGCGTATGTAATTTGAGGGCAAATTATACAGAAAAATACAAAACTTTTATAGTCACTGTAACCACACTCCTCAACTTTTTTTGCTCCGTTGAGGCTTTTTTGATTTTGTAAAGACGTGTAACTCGATTAGAATAGCGCCACCCAGCCTTAATTTGCATTGACACATGTCTGATTTTAATCAATCTCCTCCTTCTAAAGATCAACTTGACCTGGTATATGGTCTGGAAGATCGACCAAAACCATTAATTGCTTTTTTAGCTGCATTCCAGCACTTACTGGCGATTATTGTCCCGATTGTGACCCCTGGCCTGCTGATTTGTTTGGCGCTCGGTGTTTCCAAAGAAGACACCAACATGATTTTGTCCATGTCCTTGGTGATCTCGGGTATCGCGACTTTTTTACAGTCTAAAAAAGTGGGGCCATTTGGTGCCGGTCTGCTGATTGTCCAAGGAACCAGCTTTAACTTCATCGGTCCAATTATTGGTATTGGTTCAGCCATGGTGGCTGCAGGCACACCTGTAGAAGCAGTCATGGCTTCTATTTTTGGTGTGGTGATTGCAGGTGCATTTATTGAAATGGGCGTGTCACAAATTCTGCCTTGGATCAAAAAACTGATTACCCCTTTGGTCACCGGTATTGTCGTGCTGCTGATTGGTTTGACCTTAATTAAAGAAGGTTTAATCAGTATGGGCGGTGGTTATCAGGCCATGAGCGATAAAACTTTTGCCAATGCTGACAACCTGATCATGTCTTGTACCGTCTTGGCGTTGATTATTATTCTGAACCGTATCCGGATTACCTGGGTAAAAAGTTCTGCCATTTTGATCGCCCTGATCTGTGGTTATGTTCTGGCAGGCTTTATGGGCCATCTGGATTTCTCTGGTCTGAAAGATGCACCACTGGTACAGATTCCAACCCCAATGCATTTCGGTTTAAGCTTCTCCTGGAGTCTGTTTATTCCGATGGCATTCATTTATCTGGTGACGTCTTTAGAAGCGATTGGTGATATCACTGCGACTTCAAAGCTTTCCAACCAGCCAGTTGATGGTCCAAAATGGATGCAGCGCATTAAAGGCGGTGTACTGGTGAATGGCGCGAATTCATTCCTTGCCGGTATTTTTAACACCTTCCCAAGTTCAGTATTTGCACAGAACAATGGTGTAATTCAGTTGACGGGTGTAGCGAGTCGTTATGTCGGCATCTGGATTGCTGCTTTGCTGGTTATTCTTGGTTTGTTGCCTGCAGTTGCTGGTATTATTCAGGCCGTTCCGCAAGCGGTACTGGGTGGTGCAGTGATGGTGATGTTTGGTGCAGTCGCAGCCTCTGGTATTAACATTCTGTCTGGTGTCCATCTGGACCGTCGTGCCCTGCTGATTATTGCGATTTCATTAGCACTGGGTTTAGGTGTTGCACAAGTTCCACAAATTCTTGAACATCTTCCTGAGTTATTCCGTAATATCTTTAGCTCAGGCGTTGCTACTGGTGGTATCGCTGCCCTTATTCTGAATGTAGTACTTCCTGAAACAAAGAAGTAATTTCATGTCCAAAGAACACTGTCTAGGTCAGACTTAGGCAGTGTTCTTTATATTGGAGAGATACCTATGGATCCTAAAAGCGAAGTTTTATTAAGACAATATGATTTTTTGTCGGGTCGCATCTTACTGATTAATGCACCAACAGATGATCTGCTCGCTGAATTCGATGCCTCTATCAATCCCGCTGTCTGGACATGGAATTTTAACGATTTTCAATATTTCCAGTCACAACAAGCAGATGTGCATTTTGGTGCAGAGATGCCTGAAGCTGAGTTTGATCAGGCAGTTATTTTTGTACCCAAGTCTAAAGAACTGTTGAATTATTTACTGCACACCGTGGCAGCGCAGCTTAAACCGGGTAGCAGTGTTTTTCTGGTCGGTGAAAAGAAAGGCGGGATAGAACGCGCAGCCAAACAGTTGCAGCCTTTTGGTAAAACACTCAAACTTGACAGCGCGCGTCATTGCCAGCTTTGGCAATTGGTTCTAGAACATACGGTCGAGAAAAAAGCACTTGCAGACTGGGCACAGCGTTATACCGTATCGACACCAAATGGCGACCTGAATATTTGTGCACTTCCAGGCGTCTTTAGTCAAAACCGTTTGGATGTAGGAACTGCCACCCTATTACCTTATTTGTCACAAGTCACTTCAGGTAAAATTGCCGACTTTGGGTGTGGCGCAGGTGTAATTAGTGCGTATCTGGCAAAGTTGAATCCGAAAAACCGGATTTTTGCCATGGATGTCGATGCCTTTGCGCTAGCCTCCACACAAATGACCTTTGAAGAAAACCAGCTCATTCCTGAACAGATTGAAATCAAAGCGGTTAAAGGCATTGAGGATGCACCCTTGTTCTTGCATGCCATTGTGAGTAATCCGCCTTTTCATCTGGGAATCGAGACCGATTACACGGCAAGCGAAACCTTGTGTAAAACCTCGCGTCGTCATTTAAAATCAGGCGGTGAGCTTTGGATCGTGGCTAACCGTTTCTTGAACTACCCGACCCTGATTGAACAAAACTTTGGTCGCTGCACAGTAAAAGCGGATCAACAAGGCTTTAAAGTGCTCTTCGCCAGCACTCAAAAAAATGTTAAGGAATCATGATGAGCGAAACGCAAAACACGATGCAGCTGCAGCGTAAGCTGGGTGCTCGTCATCTGAATATGATTGCCATTGGCGGATCCATTGGTACAGGTTTATTCCTGGCCTCAGGGGCGACCATTGCCAACGCTGGACCAGGTGGTGCACTACTTGCATATATACTGATTGGGATCATGATTTATTTCCTGATGACCAGTCTAGGCGAGCTTGCCACACACAACCCGACCTCAGGTGCATTTTTCACTTACGGCACCAAATATGTCGAAGGTGGTTTTGGTTTCGCTCTGGGCTGGAACTACTGGTACAACTGGGCCATTACCGTGGCTTTTGAGCTGGTTGCCGTTCAGTTTATTATGAAATTCTGGTTTCCAGATATTCCGGGCGTGTACTGGAGTGCCATTTTCCTGGCCATTATTTTCGGGATTAATGCCCTGACGGTAAAAGGCTTTGGCGAATCTGAATTTTTCTTTTCTCTGGTTAAAGTTCTCGCGATCATTGCTTTTATCATCATCGGGATCTGGATGATCGTGAAGATCATGCTGACCCCGGGTGCAGAAGCATTTGCCAACTGGAGCATTGGTGATGCACCCTTTGTCGGTGGTTTCCAGGCATTAATTGGCGTGGCGATGATTGCCGGATTCTCTTTCCAGGGTACCGAAATGGTCGGTGTGGCGGCAGGTGAATCGAAAGATCCAAAGAAAACCATTCCGGTCGCCATCAAACAGATTTTCTGGCGTATCCTTCTGTTTTATATCGTGTGTATTTTCATTATCGGCACCTTGATTGCCTATAATGACCCACGTTTATTACAGGCCGCTGCAACAGATAATATTGCGCTTTCGCCATTCACCTTATTGTATGAAAAAGCCGGTTTTGCCTTTGCCGCCAGTATCATGAATGCAGTGATCCTGACCGCTATTCTATCTGCGGGTAATTCTGGCATGTATTCATCTACCCGTATGCTGTTTGATATGTCGCGTAAAGGCAGTGCACCTAAAATGTTTGCGCGTCTGGACCCGCGTGGTGTGCCAATGAATGCACTCTATGCCACTACGGCGATCGCAGCTCTATGCTTCCTGACTACTTTCTTTGGTGAACAGGAAGTCTTTAACTGGCTGCTAAACATGTCAGGGATGTGTGGCTTTATTGTCTGGCTCGGGATTGCCATTTCACATTACCGCTTCCGCAAAGGTTATTTGGCTCAAGGATATAAACTGGAAGATCTGGCTTATCGCGCTAAATTCTTTCCTTTTGCTCCTTGGTTTGCATTTATCCTGTGTGCGATTGTTGTTCTCGGACAGAACTATCAGGATGTTTTGGCCGGTCAATGGATGGGTGTGTTATCGACCTATATCAGTATTCCGCTATTCCTAGCGATTTGGTTCGGCTACAAATGGAAGAAAAAAACCAAACTGGTCTCTTATCAAGAGATGGATGTGCAGCCGATGAAACTTGATCAGGAATAAAAAATTATTCATTAAAAAAATCAGCTTACGGGCTGATTTTTTATTTCTTGAATTAACTATGACGCATCACAAAATTGCGATCATCAATCACAATCACTTGCTGGCAAATTCCTTCTGCTTGACGCTGCTGCTCAAATACCTGGGCTGGCATAGCATCAAAACTGTCAAAGAAACTGATTTCGTTCTCATCGATTGTATAGATCAGTGAATGATTGCCTACCCCGTCTAAGGTGTCGTAGAACACTATCACGAAGCAGCCCGCTTCAACCTGCTGCTGAATCTCTGCATAAAAGATCACACGCTGTTCCACAGGTATTTTAAGTTTCTCAGCTTGTTGATAAAACTCAAGCTCAACCGGCTGTTTGTCTGCATCATATTCACTAAAAAAAGTGACATCCAGTCCTAAGGTCCGCAAAGCAACAGCAAGGGCAATAGTTGAAGTTCCCATCTCGGGATCATGGCGACAGAGCTGAACCAAGTCCGGAATATGCAGATCAATCCCATAATGATGAAAAATCATCCAAATCGAAAAAATTCCGCTATTGGCTTCCAGATTTTGCAAGTCTTCAGGAATTTCGACACTCATATTTTTACTCAACGACATCTTAACAGGCTAAGTGTAGTCAAAATACAGACATAAAAAAAGCAGCTCCGAAGAGCTGCCTTTTTAATGAGTGTTCAATAATGAATTATTGAGCAACTGGTTGTTCAGCTAAAACAGTACGGCTACCAGTGATTGTCGCGAATACACGACGGTTCATAGCACGACCTTCTTTAGTGTTGTTGTCTGCAATCGGTTGATCCCAAGCAAAACCTTGAGTAGACAAACGAGATGCATCAACGTTGTATTCGTTCACAAGTGAAGATTTAACAGAGTTAGCACGCGCTAGAGATAGACGTTCGTTCAATGCACGTGGACCAGTGTTGTCAGTGTGACCTTCGATGCGAGCAGTAGCATTTGGATATTCAACTAACTTCTCAGCAACTTTTGCGATTTCTGGTTTGTATTGATCTTTGATGTTTGATTTGTTGGTATCAAAGAACACACGAAGTTCCATGTTCAGGTCTTCAGTCAACTCTTGTGGAGCTGGAGCAACCGGAGTTACAGGCTCAACTGGAGCAACTTCTACAACAGGAGCAGCTGGTTTCAAACGGCCACCTAGAACTACGTTAAGACCAGCAAGTGCTGTATAGTTCCAGAATTTTTCGTCAAAATGGTAAGTACCACGAGCTTCTGTACGTAGCGCCAATGCATCGTTGATATGCCAGAATGCACCGATACCTGCGTTACCTAGAGTACCTTCTTCTTCAAGACCACGACCAACGCGACCTAATTGAGCTTCAGTAGCACCATCAAATTCATATTTGTAGTGACCCGCACCTAGAAGCATGTATGGCTTCACTTTGCTGTCATAATTGCCAGTAAAAACATCAGAAGTTGCATAGAAGTTACCTGCAATGTTTTGACCTTTGTATTCAGCACCAGCTAGCTCAGCCATATCGCCTTTAACCTGGCTATATTCAGCTTCAAAACCTAACCATGGCGTTAATTCAACACCAATAGCAGCACCTACAAATAAATCATCTTCCATTTGACCAGAAGTTGTTAACTCACCATCGTCACCGCCATTGTTGTGCTGAGTGTCTTGGAAGGTATAACCTAACATCAACGGAGTAACAGTTACGCCTGCATTGGCAGCAGCAAAAGGTGCAGCTACAAGCATAGCTAAAGCAATACGACTCATTTTCATGGATTTATCCTCCAGAGATAACAATTGTTGTTCAAGCTCAAGCCCGTAATAGGCCATCCTGAGATAGGCTTTTTATTACCCCAGTATTATTTTTAAGCTATTCACATGGCATCATACAAACACTTTATTATTTTTCCAAGTGCTTGATTAATCTAATCAAGTAAATTATTGACAAAATTACTTACAATTTCCGTTGTAATTCAGTAATTTTTTACTCAATTTTTTATTCTGAATGACCTATTGTGATTGCCAATTATATTTAACAGCTTTCTTGAAACTTAAGTAAGCACTGATTTACACGCTCAATAAAGCATAAAAAACGTATAATTAATAACATCTTTATTATAAAAATAATATATAAATCAGGTAACTCTATGTATAAAAAAATAACAAGAGCATTCACTATTGTTGAGTTAATTATCTGTATTGCAATGATTGCAATTCTCGTCAGTATCGCCCTACCGTACTTCCATGACTATCGATCCAAACAGGAAGCCAAAAATATTCCGATCAAATTATCTCAAATTAATCGCTATGCACGTAGCCAGGCTGCAGTGTTTCATCAAAATATTGTGATCTGCCCGAGCCAAGATTCTCTCAGTTGCCAAGCCAATCAATGGAACAAGAACATGCTGGTTTTTATCGATAAAAACAAAAATAGGCAAGTGGATGTAGACGAACAAATTTTACATATTGATGTACTTAACCTCAAATACGGCAACCTGAGTTGGCGAGGAACTTTGAGTTTACCGAGTGTCACTTATCAAGCGCACACTGCCTTGCCGATTGGTTCAAATGGTAGTTTTTATTATTGTTCTACCCATCTTTCTAACCAACAGCGTATTGTACTCAGCAAAATGGGGCATATCCGGATCGAAAGTCTCTCGTCTTGCTAACAGAACTATCCAGTTTATGCTTCTCTGCGTTTAACGCTTCAATCCTGAGTTTTTTTCAATATACTGCTTAAGTCTGAAAAATTGATTAAAACTCATACGGAGAGAGAACAATGACTGACATCGTAATTGTCAATGGTGCACGTACAGCCATGGGTGGCTTCCAGGGGAGTCTTGCCAGTGTAACTGCGCCAGAACTCGGTGCGGTCACCATTAAAGAAGCAATTGCCCGTGCGGGTCTGCAACCAGCAGATATTGAAGAAGTCATTATGGGCTGTGTCCTTCCGGCAGGCTTAAAGCAAGGCCCTGCACGTCAAGCGATGCGTCAAGCTGGTCTTCCAGATTCTACTGGTGCTGTGACCATTAATAAATTATGTGGTTCAGGCATGAAAGCCGTCATGCAGGCTGCTGACATGATTAAAGCAGGTTCTGCTGAAATCGTGGTTGCCGGTGGTATGGAATCCATGACCAATGCACCTTATGTATTGCCAAAAGCGCGTGGCGGTTTCCGTATGGGTCACGGTGAAATCAAGGACCATATGTTTCTGGATGGCTTGGAAGATGCTGAAACAGGTCGTTTGATGGGTTCATTTGCCCAAGATATGGCAAATACCAAAGGCTATACCCGCGAGCAGATGGATGATTTTGCGATTCGCTCATTAAAGCGTGCGCAAACTGCGGTCAATGAAGGCTACTTTGCTGATGAAATCGTGCCTGTAACAGTTAAAAACCGTAAAGGCGATGTGGTTGTTGATAAAGATGAGCAACCATTTAATGCCAACATCGATAAAATTCCAACTTTACGTCCAGCGTTTGCTAAAGACGGTACGATTACGGCGGCTAATGCCAGCTCGATTTCAGATGGTGCATCAGCTTTAGTAATTACCTCGGCTGACAATGCAGCAGCAAAAGGTTTAAATCCTTTAGCCAAAATTGTGGCCTATGCATCGAATTCTCAACATCCATCTGAATTTACCATTGCTCCAGTCGGTGCAATCCAGAAAGTACTGGATAAAACCGGATGGACCGCTTCTGATGTCGACCTTTGGGAAATCAATGAAGCCTTTGCCATGGTCACCATGTGCCCAATGGATGAGTTCAAGCTAGATCCTGAAAAAGTCAACATCAATGGTGGTGCATGCGCACTCGGCCATCCTGTGGGTTCAACCGGTTCGCGTATTATCCTGACTTTGATTCATGCACTAAAACGTACCGGTGGAAAAAAAGGGATTGCAGCCCTGTGTATTGGTGGTGGTGAAGCAACTGCTGTAGCGATTGAATTACTCTAACCTCTTTCCTCACCCCCATCCCTCTCCCATAAGGAGAGGGAGTTAAAAACCCTCCTGATCTGGAGGATTTTTTTCGCTTACATTTTGATAAAGCTTGCTCGCGCAAAATACCACAAAGTGGCGTAGATTAAAGCAAGCAAAATAAAAAGGGAGTTCTCCCATGCAACTGAATCATTACCTCAATTTCCAAGGTCAGGCTGAAGCAGCCTTTAACTTTTATAAATCAGTTTTTGGAGGCGAATTTTCAAGTCTGAGTCGTTATGGTGAAATGCCAACTGAAGAAGGTGTCACACTGTCGGAAGTGGATAAAAATAAAATCTTGCATATCTCACTTCCCATTAACGAATTTACAGAACTGATGGCATCCGATACGAATGATCAATTTTGCGCGCAAACCAATACCGTGTTTACGCAAGGTAATAACCACTATATTTCCATTAACTTAGACGCTAGCGAACAAGCTGAAGCACAACGACTCTTTGATGCTTTATCGGTGAATGGTCAAATTGAGATGCCGCTAGAAAGAACCTTTTGGGGCGCACTTTATGCCGCCTTTAGCGATCAGTTTGGAATCCACTGGATGATCAACTGTCAACTTGAAGAAAATTAAAGGTTTTTATCAAGACATAAAAAAGCCGGAATCAATCCGGCTTTTTGACAGTAACTTAATTTAAATTATGCACCTGTTTGATAATGTGCCTGTGCAACCGCAGTCGATGCCTGATACGGATTTCTGAAATCATTCAAACCAGCAGCAGCTTCCTGAATATCCTTACCTTCTTTAATCACAAAAGTATCGAAACCAGAACGCTTCATGTAATTCAGTACATCTTTGAATACATCTCCAGTAGCACGCAATTCGCCCTGGAAACCCTGACGGCGAAGAAGTGCTGCAAATGAATAACCACGGCCATCATTAAAACCGGCAAACTCAATAAAGATTGCATCGAGCTGATCGAGCGGAAAATCATTGGTTTCAGGCGAAGCATCTACAGTTAAGTACAATGCTTTTTTGCCTGTCACATTGGTAATTTGATCTAACTGTTCAACAGTTAATACCACATCACCCTGAGGCAAAACACCATCTTCACCCATCAATTGATAGGTATTGTCTGCAATCGTGCCATCTTTAGAGAGTACTTGAAGTGCGGTATTAAGCATATGCACGCTCCTTAAATGGTTGAATGCCGACACGGCGATAAGTATCGATAAACTCTTCACCATCCTGACGCAGATCAAGATAAGTATTCAGAATTTCTTCTACGATATCCGGCACGACTTCGGCTGCAAATGATGGGCCAAGAATGTCACCAATCGAAGCATCATGATCGGCATTACCGCCTAAAGTGATCTGGTAGAATTCTGCACCTTTCTTGTCTACACCTAAAATACCGATGTTACCCACGTGGTGATGACCACAGGCATTCATACAACCTGAAATATTCAGATCCAGTTTACCTAGGTTATAAATCGTATCCAGATCATCAAAACGGCGGGAAATCGCTTCAGAAATCGGAATGGATTTCGCATTGGCCAATGAACAGAAGTCACCGCCTGGGCAGCAGATGATGTCGGTCAAGAAACCGATATGCGCACGTGCCAGGTTATTTTGGTCAAGGGTTTGCCATACAGCGAACAAATCTTTTTGTGGTACATCGACCAGGGAAATGTTTTGTTCATGCGTGGTACGCAGCTCACCGAAAGTGTACTGATCGGCAAGGTCTGCAATCAGGTTCATTTCTTCGGTGCTGACATCACCCGGTGCAATTCCGGCACGTTTCAGTGAAATCGTCACAATACGATAACCTTTCACTTTATGTGCATTGGTATTGATATTGAACCACTGTTTGAATTTCGGATATTGCGCGAACAATTCAGTGAAATCTTCATCTGCATAATCTTGATAATCGAATGGCGTGAAGTTCTCATCCATTTTCGCCAAGGTGTCTGTATCGATTTTCAGTGTTTTAATCGTATGCTCAAATTCAGCTTCAACTTTCTCGGCAAATACTGCTGGTGTTAAAGCTTTTACCAGAATCTTGATACGTGCTTTATATTTGTTGTCGCGACGGCCATGCAAGTTATACACACGAAGGACTGCTTCCAGATAAGCAATCAGGTCTTCACGCGGCAAGAACTCACGGATAAAGCTACCAATCACTGGCGTACGGCCGAGACCACCACCGACTTTGATTTTATAGCCCATTTCGCCTGCTTCATTACGCACAATATACACACCGATATCGTGGAATGCAGTGGCTGCACGGTCAGTTTCTTCAAGCGCAGAGACTGCAATCTTGAATTTACGTGGCAAGAAAGCAAATTCCGGATGGAAGGTTGACCATTGACGGATCAATTCACAAGTCGGACGTGGATCGGCAATTTCACCTGCAACCACACCTGCATACTGGTCCGTCGTGGTATTACGGATACAGTTACCTGAAGTCTGAATCGCATGCATTTGCACAGTCGCCAGTTCAGCCAACATATCTGGCACGTTTTCAAGCGCTGGCCAGTTAAACTGGATGTTTTGACGGGTCGAAATATGCGCGTAGCCACGGTCATATTCTTTTGCCAAATCAGCCACTTTACGAAGTTGTTTTGAGTTCATCAAACCATATGGCACGGCAATACGTAACATTGGCGCATAACGCTGTACGTACAGACCATTTTGCAGACGAAGCGGACGATACTCATCTTCAGTGAGTTTACCGGCTAAATAACGTTCCGTTTGGTCACGGAACTGTGCAACACGTTCATTAATCAGTTGCTGATCGAAATCAGTATATAAATACATGGCGTACAGCTAGTAGTTTCTATTATATCGCTGGCAAGGATAGCGAGATTGAACCTATCAATAAAATGCTTTTTATACATATTTCATAGCGGTTTTATTGATAAGCCTGTCAAAGTTTCACGGATCTCAGTATTTATAGCATTCGATTAAATTTAAAGTAATAATGATGAAAATCTTCAATTATTATTACTTATTTTCATATAGGAAAAATTTCCTCTCATTTCATTAATAATCTAGGATCTGTTGACATTTACTGTTCATAATTAACCCTATAAAGGTAGCCATAAAAATATACAGG
>NZ_JAUZUU010000014.1:0-66387 GCF_031844225.1 Acinetobacter sp. RRD8 | reverse complement strand
CGATGACGACGTCAAACTCCATCGATTCACGTTCGATGTGTTCCATGTAGGACTCCTCATATTACTATTCGGTGGCAACCATAATCATATGATTGGGTGCTGCCATAAGTGTTCTTGGTTCCTAGACACAAAAATGCTGGTGTCTTTGATAATCTGGGCTAGTATAGTTTTAAAGCCGGTTTTAGCCAATTGGCTGAAACATATTATTTTTCCGTCATTAAGGTCTTCTTCTATGGATAAGCCAGTACCCAGCACAAATCCGACGAAAAAAGTAACTTATCCCGATGATAAAAATTTAATGGATATCGCACAATACTTAAAAGATGCACAGGGCAGTCACAAAAGGTCAATACCCCCTTTGGAGCAATGGCAGCCAAAGCATTGTGGCACAATGGATCTCAAGGTTTTAGCCAACGGCGAATGGTGGCACGAAGGTCAATTGATCAAGCGTCAGCCGATGATTGACCTGTTTGCAACGGTGCTCTGGAAAGAAAACGATAAATTCTATCTAAAAACACCAGTAGAAATGATTGAAATCGAAGTTGAAGATGAACCTTTATTTGTCAATCAGGTCGATCAGGTTGAAATTAATGGAAGGATTTATCTGCAACTGGGCACGACCACGCAAGACCTGATTGTTGTTGATGCTGAACATCCAATCTTTATGCGTGAATACAAAGGTGAGTTGCGGCCTTATGTGCATGTGCGTTTTGGGATTAATGCCCTGATTCAGCGTGCGGCATTTTTACATCTGGTCGAGATGGGAGAGCTTGATGAAAATCCGGCAGGCGAAACCGTTTTAAGTTTGAAAAGTGGTGATTTAGACTTGCATTTGAGCACCTGAGGTTTAAGCTTGATCGCTAGAAATTTCAAACAAGCTACCTGCAACGTTATGAGCGCTATTCAACCAATTTCCCAGTTATTAGACCCGATGCCCAATGCCACGGCAGATGCGCCTATTGGCATTTTTGACTCAGGCGTAGGCGGCTTGTCAGTCGCCCTGGAAATTGCCCGCCATTTGCCCAATGAGCGCTTTGTCTATTATGCGGATACTGCGCATGTGCCTTATGGCCCGAGAGATGATCAGGAAATTCGTGCCTTGACGGCTCAGGCGATTGAATGGCTTTATCGTCAAGGTTGTAAAGTTGCGGTGGTGGCGTGCAATACTGCTTCCGCTTTTAGTCTGGATTATTTGCGTTACTATTATGGTGAAAACTTTCCGATTATCGGTTTAGTACCCGCGCTTAAACCGGCAGTCTTGAATACCCAGTCGAAAACTGTGGCGGTATTGGCCACGCCCGCGACCTTCCGCGGCCAGCTGATTAAAGATGTGATTTCCCGTTTTGCCGAACCGGCTCAAGTCAAAGTCCTGCCTGTGACCAGTCTGGATCTGGTGCCTTTTGTTGAGGCTGGAGAGCAGATGAGTGCAGCCTGTTTGCAGACATTAAAAGAGATTTTACAACCAGTTGTGGATCAAGGCGCTGATTATTTAGTATTAGGATGTACACATTACCCCTTCCTAAAATCGTCAATTCAGTATATTTTTGGTCAAAAGCTGACATTAATTGACTCAGGATTCGCGGTTGCAAGACAAACGGCCCGAATTTTAATTAAAAATGGGTTATTATTTGAGCATGAGTCTAAAGAAAGCGTGAAAATTGAATTGGTGGTGAGTGGGCAGAATGCTGAACAGCTCCGACCGATTTTGCAGCATCTGATTCCGGCCGATTTAAAATGGCAGGTCAGTAATATGAGTGCAGTTTAAAACTCATTTTTATAATTTAAAAAGAAAGATATTTTGATTCTGGGGTGGCCATATTGGGTAAAGAAGCATGTGATGATGCATTTTTTACGCAAATGTACAGGAGAAGAGGATAGCCCATGCTGGATAAACGGTACCAAGTGTTCATCTCAACCTCGGGGGCAGAAATGCAACCGGAGCGTATCATTCTGTCTCAAACACTGGTAGGAATGGGGTTTTTCTCGTGGGGACTGGAACAGCGTACACCGCTGAATACTGCATTTGCACGCCGCCAGATTGATGACTGTGATTATGTCGTGATTCTGCTGGGAAGCCAGTATGGGGAGCAGTCGGTATCGGGTGTCGGCTATATGCATCTCGAATATATTTATGCAGTGACCAAGCAAAAACCGATTATTGTGTTTATGCATGATGATCCGGCATCACGTGAAAGTGCATTGCATGATGCCAAACCGGAATTACAGGAAAAATTCAAGGAATTCCGTCAACTGTTACAGCAGGAAGTGGATCAGGTTTTTACTTACCGCAGCCTGCGCGATCTGGAAATGGCAGTGCGTTTTAACATGCCACAAATGCTGGAGCGCTATCCGGTGACCGGCTGGGTGCGTCCGCAAAACACCCAGGCGCTGCATGACGAGATTGATCAGCTGAAAGCTAAAGTGGCGCAACTGGAACGCGATGGCGGAACTGCAGAAGTCGATCCATTCCTGAGCCTGCCCAAAGTGGCGATGCATGAAATTTTTTCTTTTGAATACCGGATGCATGCTTATCAGGATGGTAATTTTAAAGAAATCAAAGTCCATAAAAAACTGACTTGGGCACAATTGTTGGCGTTATTGGGTTCAACTTTTGTCAATCCGACCCCTGAGGAATTTTTCTCGAAGCGCATGAATGAATATCTGAATGAAACCGGTCTGCAGGATGCACGGGTACAGATGCCGCGTGCACATGCAGTGGCGCGTGCCCAGATGAATATCCGTGCCTTGCATAGTTTAAAAATTCAAATGCGCCAGAATGACTGGATTGTGCCATCCGGTCGTGATGACCGACAGCGCATGCTGTGGCAGATCACGCCAAAAGCGCAAAAATTGCTGGACAGCAGCTTGCTGGATTTAGATCGCACTTTTCAATATAAGTCAGCGTATTAATCCATAGAGAGAATAAATAAAAAGCTGTTAAAGTACAGGGGTTGATATCCTGACGGACGAACTGAATGTATTCTCCTGCTAAAGCGAAAGTGACGATTATATTGGCAAACTTGGGCACACCAGATGAGCCTACGATTCCAGCGGTACGCCGTTTCCTCAAGCAGTTTTTATCTGACCAGCGTGTGATTGAAATTCCCAAACCGATCTGGCAAATCATTCTGCGCTTATTCATTTTGCCCTTCCGTCCAAAGCGGGTAGCACAGGCCTATGCGCAAGTATGGGGACAGGATTCGCCGATGCGTGAAATTCTGTTTGAGCAGGTCGCAGCAGTCAAGACGCATCTCACCCAGCTGTATCCGCAGTTTGAGCTGAATGTGGTACCCGCCATGACCTATGGCAATCCCAACATTCAGGATGTCTTGGCACAAGTCTCCGCGCAGCCACAGGAACACGTAATTCTATTTCCCCTGTTTCCCCAATATTCAGCCACGTCGACCGCACCTCTATACGATGCGGTGGCGAAATGGGTGGTTCAACAGCGCAATTTACCCGGTTTGACAGTGATCCGGGATTATTATCAACATCCTTTATTTATCCAGTCGCTGGCTCAAAGTGTACGTGACTATCAGGCAATTCATGGTAAGCCAGAAAAATTGTTAATGTCTTTCCACGGCATTCCACAGCCCTATGCCGATAAAGGCGATCCTTATGCCGACCGTTGCCGCATAACTGGTAAGCTGTTAGCTAAAGCCCTGGGTTTAAGCGAAGATCAATATGCGATCAGCTTCCAGTCACGGTTTGGCAAGCAGGAATGGATCAAGCCCTATACCGATGTTTTGCTTGAAGATTGGGCGAAACAGGGGGTGAAATCAATTCAGGTGATGAGTCCGGCATTTTCCGCGGACTGTCTGGAAACGCTTGAAGAGCTGGCAATTGAAAATGCCGAGGCTTTTAAAGCACTCGGCGGTGAAAGCTATAGTTATATTCCTGCTTTAAATAGCCGTGAAGATCATTTGCGATTGCTCAATAGTCTGCTACAGGCTAATCTGGATGCATTGACACAGACACTTGCTCATTAACTTGCCCGAGGTTTTTCACCCCATGTTACAAGTCAAAATTGTTCCGGTTACTGCATTTCAGCAAAACTGTTCCATCATTTGGGATACGGACACCAAAGAAGCCATTTTGATTGATGCGGGTGGTGAGCCGCAAAAACTGCTAGCGGCGGTTGACGAGCTAGGGCTGAATGTCAAAGCACTTTGGCTGACTCATGGCCATCTGGATCATGCGGGTGCGGTTGGAATTTTGAAAAAGCTCTGGCAAGTCCCGGTCATTGGCCCACATAAAGAAGATGCGTTTTGGCTGGACATGATTCAGGAAGTTTCGGCACGTTATGGCTTTCCTATTCCAGAAAAAGTGGACGTTACCCAATGGCTTGAAGGCGGAGAAGTGTTAAAGCTGGGCGATGAAGAATTTGAAGTCCGTTTTGCACCAGGTCATACGCCGGGTCACGTGATGTTCTATAACAAAAATTATGACTTGTTATGGACAGGTGATGTCTTGTTCAAAGGCTCAATCGGGCGGACTGATTTCCCGCGTGGCAATCATCAGCAGCTCATAGATTCAATTCAGCGTGAATGTTTTAGCCTGCCGGATGAAACCCGATTTATTTCAGGACATGGTCCGATCAGCACCATTGGTTTTGAAAAGCAGCATAATCCTTTTGTTGCAGGTAAAGCGGGTTAAAAGCGTAAATAAAAGACCAACATAGTTTGGTCTTTTATTTTTATTCTGAAAAGGGATTATTGCGAAGTTGTCGCGTTTGCATGTGTATGAGCCAAGCGGCAAAAGCAAAAAGCACACCCAATACAATAAATAAACTATCTTGTTGGAAAATGCCGACTCCCAAAGAAAGAAGTGCGAGTAGACCAACCCCAATTAATATGACTCTTAAAATAATATAACCCATATTATTGCTCTAAAAATAATGTGAAAATTTAGAGTAGAACAATAATACTAAGGCTTTATGAATGATGTTAATTCGTGTTGCTTTATCTAAGTAATTTTATAAAACTCATATGATTTATTTACTTAATTTCGACAAGATTGTACTTTCGGACATAAGTCTCGACAGGTAAGACATTTTATTCTTCGCTGTTGTCGGCTTGTGGTGCATCCTGGGTAGGCAAACTATATTCCTCATTGGCCCAAGCCCCCAGATCAATCATTTTGCAACGTTCTGAGCAAAAAGGACGGAATTCATTATCTTCCCATGTGGTCAGCTTGCCACAGCGCGGACAGTTTAAAGTGGTAGGCATGACAATAACTCCAAAGAAAAATAAAGGTTCGATTAGGCAAATATAGCCGCACTTGTTAGACTTATGCGGTTTTTATTAGTTTGATCTGATTATGCCGATTCGTCAATTTCAAGCACAGCGTATGCATGCGCCCCGTGATTTTCAAAGCATCAGTCCTGAACCGGTCTGTGTCGAAGTGGGAGCGGGTAAAGGTAAACATGCCTTGTTATTCAGCAAGAACAATCCCGACACTCAACTGATTGCAATTGAACGTACCCGTGAAAAATTTCTGGCGATGCAAAAACAGCATGCTGTTGAGGGTCAAACTAATTTACAGACCGTTCATGCCGATGCTTTACCGTGGATCGTGCATGCACTGTATCCGCAGCAGGTAGAACAATTCTTTATTTTATATCCAAATCCTGAACCGCATAATCCGGCACAGCGCTGGGTCAATATGCCATTTTTTGAGTTTCTGCTTTCCCGCCTGAAAATCGGTGGAACGATTACGCTGGCCAGTAATATTCCTACTTATATCGAAGAAGCAGAAACACAGGTGCGAGAGCTCTGGAAGCTGCCTTTTGTCAAAGAAGTGATTGCTGCAGATTCGGCACGTACCCATTTTGAAATTAAATATCTGGAACGTGGCGAATTATGTCAGCAACTGATCATCAGCAAGCCTGAAAGTTATGTAACGCGCTTTGATGATTTCCAGCCTTTACAAGGGCAGAATGCCACCGTCGCGGAATAAGCAGATGAGCAAACGCATTGCTATTGTGGGCGCAGGCCCCGCAGGCTTAATGGCGGCAGAAGTGCTCAGTCAGTTTGGTTATGAGCTGCATGTCTATGAGCAAAAACCGTCTGCTGCGCGTAAATTCCTGATGGCAGGCAAGACCGGTCTGAATATTTCCCATGCTGAGCCTGTGCCACAGTTTGTACAACGTTATGATCAGGTGGAGTGGTTGTCTCCCTGGATCAAACGCTGGGATGCACTCTGGATTCAAGACTGGATGAAGCAGCTCGGCATTGAGCCTTATATCGGTTCATCCGGCCGGGTATTTCCCACAGAGATGAAAGCCGCGCCCTTGCTGCGTGCCTGGCTCAAGCGTTTGGCCAGTGATGGCATTCAGTTTCATTACCGGCATAAAGTCAGCCAGTTGCAGCAGCAACAGTTCGAACTGCATGATCTGAAAAATAATGAATACCGCATTGAAGATTTTGATGCCATTATTCTGGCTTGTGGCGCAGTGTCTTGGTCAGCGTTGGGTAGTGATGGGGCATGGCAAGCCTGGCTGAAACCGGATGAAATTGAGCCATTTCAGGCCAGTAATGCTGGAGTGGAATATCCTTGGTCTCAGTTTATGCAGCCAGTCTTTGGTCAACCTTTAAAGCGTGTCGAGGCATGGGTTGGGCAAGGTGAAAAAACCATTGGCGATATCGTGATCAGTCATTATGGTCTGGAAAGTGGTCTGATCTATAAGCAGGGTCGTGGCTTACGCGAGCAACTAAAACAGGGGCAGCCTATGCAGCTGCATCTGGACCTATTCCCAAATCAAAGCATCGAACAGCTTGCACAAAAATTACAGCCAAGTAAGAAGCAGTCTTTAAGTAATGTCTGGCGTAAAGCCGGATTGGACGGTGCCAAGGCGGCCTTAGTACGGGAATTGGTAGCCAAAGCGGTATGGCAAGATGCTGCTGAATTAGCCAAAAAAATTAAACATTTGACCCTTCCACTCACAGGTTTCCGCCCGATTGAAGAGGCGATTAGCTGTGCAGGTGGTGTCAAGCGTGAAGTGTTGTCAGAACAGCTACAATTGAAATCTAACCCACATGTATTTCTTTGCGGAGAAATGCTGGACTGGGATGCACCGACCGGCGGTTATCTACTGACAGCCTGTTTTGCCACAGGGCGTGCAGCGGGTGAAGGTGTGCATCAGTTTCTGACAGCAGACTAAGTCATTTTATAGCTAGGATGATCTAGTATTTATACTGAATGCAGACTCAACAGATCCGGCCTTGTTCATTCACGCTGTTTTAAAGCTGCCAGTTCAGCTTAGATTATTTTTGTATTTTATCTAAGCTGTGTGCCAATCTAGCATCCTAGACTATTCCTTCACTTGCCGGGAAGCTGGTTCTTTCTTGGCGAGATCCGGATATTGCGAACGCCAGCGTTCCAGTTGTTCTTGGGCGTGTAGATATTTCCCTAGACCTTTGACATTCTCACTGGCTTCATTCACGGGTGTAGCTTGAGTCTTGGGAGTATTGAGCAATTGGTCCTGATGTTCCCAGTATTGATACATTAAGCCCTGAATATAACGGCCCTGTTCGGTTTTCAGTTCTAAAGCCTTCAACATATTCAATGCTGACTGGACATGATCACGCTGACGTTGCTGGACAAATTCTTCTGTCATATTTTCATCATCGCGCATGCTGTTTAATTCTTTTTCCAAGTCGCTGCTCATTTCCTGAAAGCGCTGTTCATAATCTGTCAATGCAGCAATATCATGCGGATCATCAGCAGTTTTAGGGAAGTCTTTCAGTGGCTCGGTTTTCAGTTCCTGCATGACTTGATCTGAAGCCGTATTATCTGTTGTCGCTTCAGTCGGAGTTTCGGTCGTTTTCTGGTCACATGCCATCAGCAGCATGGCCGCAGCGAACAACAGCGTTCGTGTCATTCCTGGTATTTTATGCATGATCGCCTCCTGTTTTTAATTACTTTTCTTGAACACATAGATATGGGTGACATAAGGAAAATCGATCATTTCCTCTGCGCTTTTGGCTGTATATTGCTGGATGATCTGTTCAAATTGTTGTTTTAACTGTGCCTGCTGCTGTTCAGGCATGGCTGCAATAAAACTGGTCGAGAGCAGCCGCTTGGATACCACCTGCTCGACACTGCCATGCTGTTGCTGGGTCATTGTGGTTTCTGCATAGGGCTGAAATAGCGTTTGCTGTGCAAAGACCTCGCGCCAGGTGCCGCTATGATAGCGCGGCGTATCGCCTTCCAAGGGGGCAATACAATCGGCCAAGGCCTGAACCCAGTTGATCCGAGTATCGCGCTGATTCCAAATTAACACCAGATAACCCTGCGGTTTGAGTACCCGATCTAATTCTTGTAAGGTAGCAGAATCGGCAAACCAGTGAAATGACTGTGCACAAAATACCGCATTCAGGCTATGATCAGGCAGGGGAAGTTGATGGCTAACGCCTTCAATTGCATGAATGTCCGGATGCGCCTGTTTTAATTGAGCCAGCATTTCCGGGACAGGATCAATTGCGATAATGTGCTTACTGAGCGGGCGTAAATAGGGGATAAACTTGCCGGTGCCGCTGCCCAAATCCAGAAGATGCGCATCTACAGGCAAAGCCAGCGTTTCACTCAGCCATTGGCTGATTTCTGCCGGATAGTCGGGACGCACTTGCTGATAGAGCTCAGCCGACGCACTAAAACCCCGTTTTGCTGCAGGATGTAATGATTGTGTCATATTTTGCGCTTTTTAATCTTTTTGATCGATATAAAATAGCATATTCACTTTTTTGACAGCGTTCATTGACTGAATTGTTGTGGAAGGGTTCGATTTACCAGCACGGGAAAGTTATGGACAAGCAGATTGTTTTTGAAGATGAACATATACGCGCGATTTTTATGCCGGGCTCTTCTTCAGAACTGATTTTTTCATTTGGCGATTTGATTACCCGTGCCAAGGGCCTCAACATCAATGCAGAAAAGTCACTGGCGAAATTCGAGTTTAATGTGCTTGGTATTATGCCCAAGCATAAATCCTGGTTTCCGCAAGGTTCCATGTGGAACATGTTGCAAGCCATCGCAGATCTGATTGCGCCGTTTCAGCAGCGTATTGCGTATGGCGGTTCGATGGGTGGCTATGCCGCGATCAAATATTCCCGTGCCTTGGGCGTGCAACGGGTGGTGGCGATGGTGCCGCAATATTCGATTGATCCGGAAGATGTACATGATGCCCGCTATAACATGTTCTATCAGCCAGAGCTGAATGCCAATATGCGGGTTGCGGCCGAAGATATCGACAACGCCTGTGAATATATTATTGTGTATGATCCCTACTGTGCCGAAGATCGTGCCCATTATCTGAAATTAGAGGCACTAATCCCACATCATCATGTGCTGCATTTGCCTTTTACCGGCCATGATGCGATCGCAGTTTTGGCCAGTTCCGAATTGCTCTATGACTTTTTGGTACATGACTATGAGCCGAGTTATTTCTACCAGAAAATGCGTCGGGTCAAGAAAAACAGCAAGTTCTATTATCGTAAGGTGATTGAAAATGTCTTGCCACGACACCGCATGGCTTTGGGGCACATTCTGAAAAATAACGATCTGCAACTGGATAACCAGTTTTTTGATGCCAGCCAGAAACAGGTGATTTTGCGGGAACTGTTACGCAATAAACAGGTTGATCAGCATGACCTGCTCAAACTGGGCATTCATGTGAATTTGCCGCAGGAAAATCGTCAGTTGCTGTTGGACCAGTATGGGCATGGTCTGGTATTTAATGTCATCAGCCATAAAATCGAAAGTTATGCAGAAGGCGCAATTGCCCTGAACCATAAATTCCTGATTCCGATTTATGCCAAAGGTAATGGCTTATTGAGCATTAACCTGAATGATGAACGTTATCTGGTGGTGATGAACGACCGGCATATCATGAAACTGATCAAGGAACAGGATGAGCTCAGTCTGGGTATGCACCCGATTTTAATGAAGCGTTATAGCGATTTTTATATGTTTAGCTATAAGCAGCTGAATCTGAGTACCAATGAGTATGGTGCTGCTGCTTTTATCAACGATAGTGACAAAAATACGCAGTTTGTGACGCACAGCGAGATAAATTAAATAAAATTTTTATAAAAAACAATTACTTGACTTGTGATGAGCTTGGCATAATATAGAGATAAGCGGTATAAATAATAAACCAATTATATCGTTCCCGATGGTTGAAACGAAGAAGGGGATCTCTATGATGCAAGCGACTCGGATGATGCAAGTATGTTTTATCTTCGGTTTGATTCTACCTAATCTGGCACATGCAGAAACTGTGCATCCTGCAGTGATCATGGTCAGTGCGTCCATCATCTTTATGATTATTCTGTCCGTGTATGTGGTGTATCGTATCCGCAAGTCACTACGTAATCATATGGATAAACCGCTGGATTAATTGCATCAGGCTGGAAACGGGTTGAAAAGACTCAATGACTTGTTTTAAATGACAGACATAAATTGTCAAACAGGATTGAGGGAAAAGCCATGAAAGCCGTTTATTTAGACTATGCTTCTTTAGACCAGCAGGATTTAGACTTTCAGGCACTGCATGCCGCATTTGATCCACTGGTTTTGTATCCGGCGACCTCGGCTGCCGAGATTGCATCCCGTGTAGCTGATGTCGATGTTATCATTACGAATAAGGTGATGATCGATGCAGCTACGATTCAGCAATGCCCTCAACTCAAACTCATTTTAATCTCTGCAACCGGCACCAATAATGTCGACCTTGAGGCGGCCAAAGCGCAAGGGATCGTCGTGTGTAACTGTCAGGCTTATGGCACTTCGGCAGTCGCGCAGCATACCATCATGTTGATGCTCAATCTGGCGACTTCATTCCTGTCTTATCAACGTGCGTTACAACAAGGCGAATGGCAAAAAGCCAGCCAGTTCTGTTTGCTGGATGCGCCGATTGTCGAGCTGGCCGGAAAAACATTGGGCATTGTCGGTTATGGCGAACTGGGCCATGCGGTGGCGAAACTGGCCGAAGCCTTTGGCATGAAAGTGCTTATTGCCGCGCTGCCAAATCGTCCGGCGGATGCATCCCGTATCCCATTTAGCGAGCTGCTTGCTCAAGTCGATTTTTTAACTTTGCATTGTCCACTCACTGAAGATACCCGACATTTAATCAGTCATGCTGAACTGGAGACAATGAAAAGCAGTGCATTTTTAATTAATTGTGCGCGTGGCGGGATTGTTGATGAAGCGGCATTGGCTGAGGCTCTGCGTGCAGGCAAGATTGCTGGTGCTGCGACCGATGTTTTAACGGTAGAGCCGCCGAAACAGGGCAATGTGTTACTTGATTCAACGATTCCCAACCTGATTGTGACACCGCATAATGCGTGGGGCAGTGTTGATGCACGACAACGGATTGTGGATCAGATGGTGGAAAATGTAGCAGCATTTAAACAGGGTCAGCCGATTCGACAGGTCAATTCATAGATCGCGTCGATACAAGGTAATAGTTTTATTTTCTAAAAATTAAAAAAGCCCATCACGGGCTTTTTTTATAAATCGGTTACCGCATAACTGGTAGCTGAGCTGGACTGGGGTTGAGATTGCGTCGTGCCTGGAGTTTGTGTCGCACTCGACTGACTCAGAGGCTGCTGCACGATAGGTGCCTGCTGTGAATTGCCACGCCAGACTTCTTTGGTCTGCTGGATTTTCTGACCGGTTTGTTGGGCTGCCTGAGTTGCACCCTGATCTACTTTTTGCAGTGTATCAGAGGTTGCAGATTTGGTATTGCTCCAGGCCCGGTCTACCCCCGGCTTGATTTTGGCAATGCCTTTTTCCGTTGCTTCACCGACTTTCTCGGCAGTATTAATCACGCCTTCCTGTGCTTTATAAGCAAAGACATGCAGCAGGTTCGGATTTTCACCATAAGGCTTAACCGGTTTAGCAGACTGAGTCGTGGTTTGTGCAAATGCTGGAACAGAAAGCATCAAAGCTGTCGTTAAAATAATTGGGGTTTTGATATTCATTATGGATCGACCTCGAATTCGTCTAAGTGCGGTCTGAGTTTGTTTTTCAGTGTAACGGATAATTGGTCAAAAACAATGAATATCCTGTGAAGAGTGCAGAGCTTTCAGGTTGATCTGTGCCGAAATATTGTAATTTTTAAAGAAAGGGCAGTAGAAATTAGCCCAAGTGTCGAATTGATTTTTAGCAAAATAAAAGCCCTGTTCTTAGACTAGAAACAAGGCGATCTTTTTAATCACATTGTGTCAGGGCATCTTTGGCGAAATGTTCGCGTAAGCTGACAAAGTTCTTCTGTACCCCTGCATCGTGCAGGTCAAATTTTTGTGCAGTGCTAGTACCGTCGCGCTGGAAAGTCGCTGAGCCGGCATCGATTAGAGTCATGCCTTTAAATGACCATTGTTCAATGACACGGTTATTGCCAATATCACCGGTGAATTCAATCACGCATTTATCGAGGAATTTGGTCAGTTTGGCCTTGTTGTTGGTCGTAGCTGGAACCACTTCGAGGTTTTGGACTTCCTGTAAGACGCCAACCTGAAGCTGTGGGATTTTTGGTGCAGAGGTACAGGCTGAAAGGGCAATACTCGCAAGACCCGTCAAAATAAGAGCTTTAAATTTCATATGATTCTTTCTTGTTGAGTGTTGTTGAGATGAGTATAGGGAATTGTGAAAAGGATGACCATAGTATTCACGATTTTAGAATGATGGATTTAGGTCATTTAATACGGTGTTTATAGTTGAAATTTTTCTCTAAAGAATCTCAATAAATTCATAGCTCTCAACAATTTTTTCAAATGTTGGGTGAGTACTAATGTGCTTCATTACTTTTAAACTAACAAACTGCTTAATATGTAGTTTTTCAATTTCAGGAAGTAAAGATTTCTCTAAACGTATACGGTAACTTTTTTTGTCTTCGTCAACGATAGTTATTTTTCCAGATATATCTAGTGTTTGTATGGCTCCAGAGATTTCGCATATCAATGGTTCTTTAATTTCCAAATCATTCAAAAAGTTTAATGCAGCTTCGATTTTTTGTGAATTTCCTACCCAGTAATGATTTTTGTTATGATGAGAATCCCAATTTAGTTCAAAGTCTAAATTATTACTTTTTAAAGCTGATAGCATGGACTTGATACTTTTTATCCCTTTATTCCCCATCATTGAGAAAATCTCCTGATTATTTTCAGGGTTTTCTAATGCTTGAAAAAATGAGAACCAATAAGTGAGAGTATTTTGAGATAGACTCCATCCGAACAAGTCGGGCTGAATATCTAAGCTAATAATAAATTTGGTTGAACCCGATACAATATTTGCTAAGCGAAGATCTAACTCGGACTGGTTAACAAAATCAGCATGTTTTTTAGGGGTTTTTATCTTCGTAGAAAGTGTAATTAAACTTTCAGCTAAACCTTTTGATAAGGCTGCATGTAGCATTAAAGGGAGTGAGCCATTATGAGCTTTATCACCTACGAAGCGAACTTCTAAAATTTCTTTTTCTCTGCGAAGTTGCAGATCATAAAGTTGCTTTCTAAGGCTATCTAAATGTTCTTTAAAAGAATCGATAGATGCGACTTTAAAGCGATCATTTTTATCTAAGGTTTCACTATCTTTTTTTATTATTTTTTCAGCTAAATGTATTTGTTCTTCAAGAGTAGTGATGTTCATTTGGATTTACTCGAATTTGAATGAAACCTTTAGCTTCATATAATTGATTGAAACTAAAACGACTACGCCAATAGTGATATTTATCCTCATCGCTCATGTAATTAAAATAAAGATCACACCCATATCGAGCGCGAATTGTATTACGATTTACTAGGAGTGAGAGTAAATCATTATATTTTTCGGCAGATAATTTATTAAGATCTTCTTGATTCAGAAATAAAACTATATCAATGTCGCTAGGATGAGGTTTTTTTGAACACATTGAGCCATCAATCCAAATGATCATTTCTACACGATATGCTTTTAGGTCTTGGATTAATACTCTTAAGCGATTACATAGATGTGAACGTGTTCTTTTTTCTTCAAATGGGCTGAGAACCATTTTTTCCAAACTTTCCAAAGATATCTTATGAATACCGGGCTCTAGGAGACAAGGATAAATTACTTTTCCATCAGATAGTCTTTTGGGGTCTCTCTCAATATTTTCTGTAAAATTATTGTCTATCATTTTGATTTTTTATTAAAAATACAATTATTTATATCATATATTTATAATTTTTAGTGTAAAAAAAGACCGCATTTGCGGTCTTTTTTACTTTAAATTATTAGTGCTGTAACACTGAAATATCAGCCACTTTTGTGAACAAATCACGAAGTTGAGCAAGCATACGTAAACGGTTTGCTTTCAGGTCAGCATCATCTGCCATCACCATTACACCGTCAAAGAATGCATCGACTGGCGCACGAAGTGCAGCAAGCACAGACAATGCAGCAGTGTAATCTTTCGCAGCAAATAATGGCTCAACTTGAGGCGCAATTTTCGCAAGTTCAGCGAACAATGCTTTTTCAGCATCTTCAACCAAGTTTGCTTCAACCACAGCGCCTTCAGGAGCAGTTTCTTTTGCAAGAATATTCGCAACACGCTTGTTGGCAGCAGCAAGCGCAGCCGCTTCAGGCAAGGCACGGAAGTGGTTGACTGCATTTACACGCTTGTCAAAATCAAGCGGAGATTTTGGTGAAAGCGCTTGAACAGCTTGAATCACATCAACCGCAACGCCTTGGTCTTCGTATTTCGCACGGTAACGACCTTCAAGGAATGCAACAGCATCTGCCAAAGTCTTGTCGTGATCTTTCAATACATCGCCATAAGCAGCAAGTGCAAGTTTGATCAAATCTTCAATTGAAACATCAAGCTCGTTTTCAGTTACCAGACGTAAAATACCAATTGCAGAACGACGTAGTGCAAATGGGTCTTTAGAACCTGTAGGCGCTTGACCAATACCGAAAATACCTGTGAGCGTATCTAAACGATCCGCAAGAGCAATGGTTGTACCAGTTTTGGTTTTCGGTAAAACGTCACCTGCGAATTTAGGTAAGTATTGCTCACCTAAAGACTCAGCCACTTCCGCATTTTCACCTTCAAGACGTGCGTAGTAAGTACCTGCAATACCTTGAAGTTCAGGGAATTCACCCACAAGCTCAGAAGTTAAGTCACATTTTGCAAGAAGCGCCGCTTTTTCAGCATCTTCCGCTTTTGCACCTGTAATAGGCGCAAGTGCTACAGCCAATTTCGCAATACGTTCAGACTTGTTCCAAAGCGTACCCAATTCAGCTTGGAATACCATGTTTGCAAGTTTCTCTTTACGAGATGCAAGCGGTTGCTTTTGATCTTGTAAGAAGAAGAATTCAGCATCTGACAAACGTGGACGAACCACTTTCTCGTTACCTTCAATAATTTGTGTCGGGTCTTTCGACTCGATGTTTGACACAGTAATGAAGTAAGGTTGAAGTTTATTGTCAGCGTTCACTAAGCAGAAGTACTTCTGGTTGTCCTGCATCGTGGTGATCAATGCTTCTTGAGGAACAGCAAGGAAGCGTTCTTCGAAGCTTGCACGAAGCGCAACAGGCCATTCAACGAGTGCAGTCACTTCGTCACGAAGATCCGCAGGGACAATTGCAATGGCATTCACTTCATCAGCAAGTGCTTTGACTTGTTGATCGATGATGGCTTGACGCTCTTCAAAAGACGCTACAACGTAAGCCGCTTTTAACTTCGCTAAGTATTCGTCTGCATGCGCTAAAGTGATTGCTTCAGGTGCATGGAAACGATGACCGTAAGTGACGTTACCTGCTTTGTGGTCTTGAATTGTTGCATCAACCACATCGTTGTCTTTCAACAACACAACCCATTTCACAGGACGTACGAATTCAGTACGGCTTGCCGCAGAACGCATACGTTTTGCGATTGGAAGATTATCCAATGCATTTTGTAAAATTTGTGGCAATAAAACGTCAAGGCTTTGACCTTTGACATCTTTTAAATAGCATACTTTTTCAACTTTACCTGCTTGGAAAGTTGATACTTGATCAACCGTGATGCCTTGACCACGCATAAAGCCTTCAAGTGCTTTCGTCGGGTTGCCTTCAGCATCAAAGGCTGCCTGTTTGGCAGGGCCGTCAAAACGTTTTTGTGTGTCTGCTTGTGCAGCATCAACATTGACGATTTTAAGTGCAAGACGACGCGGTGCTGCATAAGCTTCGATCGAATCAAACGCTAAGCCAGCATCTTTTAAGCCTTTAACGGTTTCTGCATGTAGTGCATCACGTAATTTTTTCAGGCTTTTTGGTGGAAGTTCTTCACAACCCAATTCGAACAAAACGGTATGTTTAGACATTATTTGCTCTCCTTGTTTGCTTCTTTCGCTTCTGCTTCAACTTGCGCTTTTAATTGTGCCAACACTTCATCACGTAATGCAGGTTCAGCCATTGGGAAACCAAGTTCCGCACGTGCTGCTACATAACTTGTTGCGATAGAACGTGCCAAAGTACGTACACGTAAAATGTAACGCTGACGTTCAGTCACAGAAATTGCGCCACGCGCATCCAATAAGTTGAAGCTGTGTGATGCTTTCACGACTTGCTCATATGCAGGAAGTGGAAGTTTCGCTTCGATCAAACGTGTTGCTTCAGCTTCGTAGAAATCGAACAATTCAAACATTTTTTCAACGTTGGCATATTCGAAGTTATAGGTCGATTGTTCCACTTCATTTTGATGGAACACATCGCCATAAGTCACCGTACCGAACTGACCTTTGGTCCAAACCAAATCGTAAACTGAGTCTACACCTTGCAAGTACATGGCAAGACGCTCAAGACCATACGTGATTTCGCCAGTCACAGGGTAGCATTCAACACCGCCGACTTGCTGGAAGTAAGTGAACTGAGTCACTTCCATACCGTTGAGCCATACTTCCCAACCTAAGCCCCAAGCACCCAGTGTTGGAGATTCCCAGTTGTCTTCTACGAAACGAATGTCGTGAACTAAAGGATCAATACCGATCGCTTTTAATGAGTCTAGGTAAAGCTGCTGGATGTTGTCCGGGTTTGGCTTAAGCACAACCTGGAATTGGTAATAATGTTGCAAACGGTTCGGGTTTTCACCATAACGGCCATCTTTCGGACGACGTGATGGTTGGACATAAGCGGCATTCCAGGTTTCAGGACCCAGCGCACGAAGGAAAGTCGCAGTGTGGAATGTCCCTGCACCCATTTCCATATCATAAGGTTGCAAAATGACGCAGCCTTGCTCCGCCCAGTAAGTTTGTAAGGCAAGAATTAAGCCTTGGAAGGTATCAATATGCGATATGGCGCGACTCATGGTCATCCACTTAAAATTAGAGAAAAATTGTGCTCAATTATAAGGACTTTGCAGGGGAGTGGCAAAGGGTTAATGTAGGGATACTTTTCTGAAAAAAATAAAACAGGCTTAAAGGATACGCGTCATTTAGAGGCTTACTGCGATTTTGGCTTTGCTGGTTGATACAGGCTGATCTGAAAATCAGGAATAAATCAGATATATGGCATCCTGTTCACTGGAGAGTCATAAAGTTCAACGGATCTTATACGATTGTCGTTCTTAAATTAGTTTAATATTCACGCAATATAATAATGCTTAAAAATAAGGAACTTCATGACCACTTACCAAATTCAATGCCATTTAAAATACAAGGTCGTACAACCGACAGAATTTATTTTTATGCTTCAGGCGGCACATCATTCCGATCAGAAGATTCTTGAAGAAAAACTCAGCTTTAATCTGCCCGTAACATGGCATGAATTTCAGGATGCGCAGCATCAAAACCGTCATGTTCGGCTACAGGTCGAACCCTGTGAGGCTTTTGAGCTGAATTATACGGCGACAGTGGTTCGTCAACCGGGCCTCTCTCTTGAGCTGCAGCAAGGTCTGAAAGAAGTGACTATTCCTGAGCTGCCCGATGAAGTATTGCCTTATTTGCTGGCCAGCCGTTATTGCAATTCGGATTTATTGCTGGAAATGGCGAAACGCTCATTTGGCTGGATGACACCAGGCTATACGCGTGTCAAGGCGATTGAACAGTGGATTTATAACAATATTTTTTATGTGTCGGGGAGTTCTGACCAGTTCACCACTGCCACAGATGTACTGGTGCATCGCGCAGGGGTATGCCGTGACTTTGCCCATTTAGGTATTGCCCTGTGCCGTGCCTTGGGAATTCCGGCACGCATGGTGGTCGGTTATGTGGAAATTGAAAAGTTTCTACCCGATTTTCATGCCATTTTTGAAGCGTATTTGGACGGTGGCTGGGTGCAGTTTGATCCGACCCGTCTGGCGCCGGTCGAAAATCTTATTCGGATCGGCACTGGAGTCGATGCCGGGGATGTGGCATTTTCAACCTATTATGGTCAGGTTGAGCTGTTAAAAATCCAGCCCCTGATCAAACCTGAATGAATAGGCAGGCCACAATAAAAATGTTCTGGAAATATACTAAGCAAAATGGTTACAAAGGGTTTTTCCATTTCAATGGCGATTGATAGGGGAGCGGTTGTTCTGCAAAAAAAACAGGATCAGTATTTTCAAGCTGAGCGAGATTATTATGGTTTTAAAAAGCTTCGATCGACTCATGATGAAAAGATGTAAAACACAGATGCCTTTCATCTGGCTTGGCTCTATAATGCCCAAAATCTATGAACAATAAGATCAGGCGCACTGTGTTTCACTCCCATCTCGACTGGCTCAATACCTTAAAACCGAATTTCAAAGTCCTTCCACTCAAAGACCGGTTGCTCTGTGGAGCTGGCGCACTATTGGGTTTGGTGGTTTCGTCCTTGTTGAGTTTATGGATTCTGGGGGATTTTGAAGCCTGGTATATTGCCCCGATGGGTGCATCTTCGGTATTGCTGTTTGCTGTGCCGGCCAGTCCTCTAGCACAGCCCTGGAATATTCTGGTCGGAAATACCATTGCTGCCGTGATTGGCGTGAGTTGCGCTTTATTCATAGCTAGTCCGACTGAGGCTTTTAGTGTAGCCGTGGCCTTGGCGATCGTCCTGATGATGACCACGGATTCCCTGCATCCACCGAGTGGCGCCGTAGCGATTACTGCAGTGCTGGGTGGCCAGCCGGTGCATGAACTGGGTTATGCCTTTGTATTTTATCCGGTACTACTCAATTCAATTTTACTGATGGTAATTGCCATTGTCTTTAACCGGATGATTGGCAAGGATTATCCGCAGCAAGCTCAACTAAATACTCGTTCCAAGGATCCGACGCCGACCCAGAAAGTCACGATTCAACCACAGGATATTCAGGAAGTGCTGGATCAGCGCACCGAGTTGCTGGATATCAGTGAATATGACCTGCAAAAAATTATTCTGGAGGCACAAAACCGCGCCAATGCGCGTGCAGTGCATGAATTTAGCTGCCAGGATATTATGACGAAGGATGTGGCAACGTTGCATGAAAATGATGATATCCAGCACGCACTGGACAAATTCAAGCAGATGAACCTGATGAGCCTGCCCGTCGTTAATGCCGATGAACAACTGGTCGGTACACTGGCAATGTATCAGGTGGTGGAATGGTTCAAACGCGCTGCCGATGTCCGTAGCAGCTGGGAGCATCAGGTCAAACATATCATGACCCGTAAGGTGATTACGGTACAGCCTTTACAGCCGATTCAGGATCTGGTTCCGTATTTTGTCGAGCGTTCCTTCAACTATATTCCGGTGGTGAGCGAGCAGAAATTGGTGGGAATTATCAGTCGGGCAGACATGATTGCCGCACTGAATCAGGAACTGAATCATTTTAAAATGAAAGCTTAAAACCGGATTAAAATGGAATATAAGCGACCATGCCTGATCAGGTCTGGTCGGCTTGCCAGCTGAGAAAACTGTAAAACAGTGCCATCGTCAGGGAAAAATACAGCAGAAACAAAAAATGAGTACTCAAAGCTTCGCTTGGAGGATGCGAGATGTAGGCCAGAATCAGGGTTCCCAGTATGCAGCTTAGTAAAATCGTGAGGATATTAAACAGCTGATAATGGCGTAGCAGCAGGTGAGTCACTAATAGGAAAGGGAAGACCATCATCCAGTAAGTCAGGCAGACAAAAAAGCTAATAAAAAGCGCTGAAAACAGGCTCTTGAAAATGGAGAAAATCCCAGAGCTGGCTTCATGAAATAGCGCATAAGGGAATAAAATTACAGCTATGATCAGAGGTGCAAGCGCGAGTTTAAATGTCATTTTCCAAGGGGAATTCTGGATCGGTTGAGAGATTAAGTGAAACATCCTGTCTACTATGTGTTTGCCACTTTTTGCTGTTTTTAATATAGGGACTTTATCTTTATCATTTTTAAAAGCATACAAATTTTTGATGAGGAGAAAATTCAAAATATAGGCGAATAATACGACAAAGCACACCGGAGTGTGCTTTGTGGGTGGTGTAATGCTTAAAAACTTTAATGATTAAATAAAGAACCAGTAAATAAACAGTGAAATAATAAAGATACACATGATATTCAGTACAAAACCGACTTTCATCATTTCGCTTTGCTGGATATGACCGGTTCCAAAGACAATCGCATTTGGCGGAGTCGCTACCGGCAGCATAAAGGCACACGAGGCGCCAATGCCAATGACAATCACCAGAATTTCTTTGGGCATTCCCATCTGATCCGCAATTGCGGCAAATACTGGTACTAGCAGGGCAGCCGAAGCGGTATTACTGGTAAATTCAGTCAGGAAGATAATAAAAGTAGCGACTACAAAAATAATCATCAGCGGGGAGGTATCACCAAAGGCATTGGCCAGAGTTTGACCCAGTACCAGCGAACTGCCTGAATCCTTTAGAATGGCACTCAAGGTCAGACCACCACCAAATAGATATAACACCCCCCAATCAGTATTTTCTGCAATCTGTTTCCAGCTTGCGGTACCCAGAATCACAACCATACAGGCAGCCGAAATTGCAATCCAGGTATCCGGCTGGGAAATACCAAAAATTTCAGTGAATTTTTTACTGAAAATCCAGGCAATTGCAGTACAAAGAAAGAGGATCATGGTGGCTATACGGGTTCTGGTCCAAGGAATATCTTCGGTCACAAATTGTACTTTATGATTTAGTTTTGGACGTAGTACCAGATATAAACTGACCAGCATGGCGGGAAGAATAATGAACATCATCGGCAAGCCGATTTTCATCCAGTCGGCAAAATCATAGCCAAGTGCCTTGGCGGCAATGGCATTCGGAGGTGAACCGACCATGGTGCCCAGTCCGCCAATACTGGCTGAATAGGCAATGCCGAGCAGGATAAAGACAAAAGTTTTACGATCCTTGCTGACATCCAGATGTGAAAGCAAACCCAGAGCCAAAGGCAGCATCATGGCAGCAGTCGCCGTATTGGAAATCCACATGGACAGAAGCGCTGTCACCACAAAAATCGCTAGTACAGAAATACCCAGATGCCCTCTGGACATGGAGATGATCCACATGGCAATTTTCCGGTCCAGTTTCTGGATATGCAACGCCGTTGCTAGCGCAAAACCACCAAAAAACAGGAAAATGACAGGATCGGCAAAAGTGGCCAAAGCGGCTTGCGTGGTAATCGGAACCAGTTCTTCACCAGAGGCCATTGGCATGGCCAGTAATACTGCCATCACAGGGACGAGTAAAGCTGTAATCGTGATATGAATGGCTTCAGTCAGCCATAAAATACCGATAAAGGCTAAAAGTGCCAGTCCTTTATTGGCATTCTGGTCATAGGGCAGGTAAAGATATAAGCCATAGGCTACGATGGCTGCGACAAGAATAAGGATCCAGCCTTTCAGCAGTCCTTTGGGCATAGCATTGGTCGGGGTAGCTAGGTTGGTCTGAGTCATATGCTCTCCTTGCAAGGTGTTTATTTACGTCATTTTTATATGCCAGCTTTGAATTTGTAATTTTGATTTGTTTAAAAAATATCCTATTTAAAGATACTATAACCAGATTGTTGCAATAATCCAGTACTTTGCCAGAAGGCATACAGGCCCAAGCCGAAAAGTAAAGCCAAGACAATCCATTTGAAGTGTTGCTGAGATAAACGATGGCGTATTTTGCCTCCAATCCAGACACCAGCAAGGGCGAATAAGCTGATCCCGATCAGAATATGCTGTTGATGGGTTTCCAGTGTGATCAGAATTGGAAATAGTAAAATCAGCTGGATCAGTTTACCGGCAATGAAATTGAGATTACTGATAATGACAATATCTGTCTTTGAGAGCTGGCAGCTCATCAGATACATCATTAGAAAAGGTGCCATAGCATTGGTCGCACCTCCAATAATGCCGGCCAGTAAACCAAAACAGAGCATGCTGGAAATATGCGGACTAACTTGTAAGGGGCGTGCCCGTAACTGGTCCAAGACATAAAATATAATTACCAGACCCAATAACAGTTTTAAATAAGCCTCATTTAGCCAAAGTAATAGCTTGACCCCGAGTACACTGCCGACCAGGCTACTAAGCATTAATGGCCAATAACGTTTTATATAATAGCCAATACTATTCAACAGGCTATGCGCAGGGTCAGCATTCAGCATGATCAGATTCAGCAGCAGACAGGGCAGAATGACAAGGGTAACCGCGATGCTAAGCGGATATGCGCTGGACAGAACAGCCGTACTCATCATAGGAAAGCCAAAGCCGCTTAAACCATGCAGCAGGGCTGCGACGGCACAGAGCCACAGCATCATCCATTCTGCCTGAGTCATGTGAAATCCATTTCAAAAATTGGAATCTTGAACTTATCGTGAATTCAACTGAGAAAGAAAGTGAAAAGCTGTAATACAGCAAAGAAATAATAAAAAATATAGGCAAAAAAAAGCCACGATAACTTGGGGAAATTACCGTGGCATCAAAATTTCATCCCATTTAACCGGGGTGAAAGAGGAAGCTCTGCGATGAAACTGGTTAAGAACGCTTGTTAAAAATGACTGTACAGCTTAATAGCGTTTATCCTGATTCACTGTACGCACAGGATTTTGATAGCCCTGAGGTTGATGAACGCTGTCATGATCAATTCTGTACTGTTTTTTCGGCATGATTAACCACAACACCAGATAGACCAAAATACCCGGGAATGCGGCACTCATGATTGAAATCACCACAAAAATCAGACGTAATAAATTTGCGTTCCAACCAAAACGTTCAGCAATACCACCCATTACACCTGCAATCATGTTTGAGCGGTTAGAGCGATATAAACCAACATTGGCCATTAAAATCTCCTGATTAAAAATAAGTTTGAATCCTAAAATGGATCCATACTTAAAGAAATGGAGTTTACTTAAACTTTTTAAAGTGCTGATTACAAATAAAATCGTTAAGTAATGTTAATAAAGATTAAAACCAGATCTAAGAGCTACTAACATAGTGAAAATTCTATTGAACTCTTGTGTAAAGTTCATCAGCTTTGCTGGGTGCTTTTTGCTCGCCATGTTTCCTATTTAGGTTTGTTAAAAATGAAATTGGATGTATCACGTTGTACATTAAGCAGTTTTTTTAAATGTAGCCTGGTGTTGGGGAGTATGGTGATTTTGCAGGCTTGTGATCAGCAGCAGGTCAAACCTGAACAGGAAGGTCAGGCGACCTCAGAAGAGGGCGTTAAAATTTCCGCTGCCAATACGAAGGCCGATGTGGTGACTGTCAGCGCCAAATCCTTAACTCAGGTCGCAGGGCAGGCGACTGTTCCGGTAGAAGCAGATTTAAACCCGGCAACTGTACCAGAGGATGCCAAGGTGTTTATAGGTCGCTATCATACTGAAATCGACTGTGATGGCCGCTTTGCGCCTTGTACTGAAGGTAAGGCAGAATTTATTTTGACTCTAATGCCGGACGGTACGGTGCATCGCAGTATTTTACAGTATGGCAAAGTATTTATTGATAATACCAAAAGCAGCACGGCTCATAATATTACCTACCGTAAAGACCGCTGGTTTATCAATCCTGAGCGTACCGATATAGTAGTGAATCGTAAAGAAGGGGCGAGCTTTTACTATAAGATTAAAGATTCAAATCACTTAGTCATGAATCTGGAAAAAATCTATAGTGAAAAAGAAAAAACCAACCGGGAATTGTTTGATCGCGGCTATCCGGCACCTTCGAAAGCCTATGAACTGGTCAAAGACACGTCCTTTCATATTCAAGAATAATACCCGATAAAAATCGGCTGATCTGATCGAAAGCTTAATTCAAATACTGTTTAGATTAGACAATAAAGGCGAGTTGTGGAAAGGCGTGAGCATAAGATCTAGACGCAGAAATACACGACCAAAACATCGCAATTTAATTAAAATATAATAAGGGAAATCAGGGAGACATTCTAAGAAAAGAATGGTGGGTCGTCCGCGATTCGAACGCGGGACCAACGGATTAAAAGTCCGCTGCTCTACCAGCTGAGCTAACGACCCTGAGGAATAAAAATGATGATGACCATTTTTATGACGCAAGAGTGTGGTGTACTTTTACGTGATCCTTTCGGAAGATGGTGGGTCGTCCGCGATTCGAACGCGGGACCAACGGATTAAAAGTCCGCTGCTCTACCAGCTGAGCTAACGACCCATCAAGGGATATCAAATAAGTGGTGGGTCGTCCGCGATTCGAACGCGGGACCAACGGATTAAAAGTCCGCTGCTCTACCAGCTGAGCTAACGACCCTGAACCATCATTCAAACCAGGTTTGAATGTGCAGTGCAAGTCAAGCTAAATAGCTTAAAGCACCACTTTGTTTGATGGAGCGTATTGTAGCAAGATCTCATTTCAGCGCAAGCAAAAAATAACAAAGTTGCCCATGTTTGATTATAAATACAACAATTATGCTTTATCTAAACAAAAAATAGGCAACTTCAGTACTTAGAAGCGATATTGATAGGCCTGAATATTGGCAAAAATCTCTGCGGTGAGCTCCGAATATGCCGTTGCACCTGGCAATAACACCAGCAGGCGTTCATCGGTTTTACTCGGATCAAATGCTTGCTCTTTCAATTTATTTTTCTGGTATTTAAAGGTACCTGTAGTTTCAATCTGCTGTTGTATACGTAAAAATACCGGTACCGCATAAGCCGGCAAGCATTTTTTAAAGCAAGCGGCCATGGCTGCTAAATCTGCATCATCCAATTTTACATCGGGTTGCAGGGTAATCGCGGCCATACCGGCACGACCATTGGTATTGGGAATTTCTACGCCATACACCACCGCTTCAACGATTTTGTCATACTCGGTCAGCATGTTTTCCACTTCAGTTGTAGAAACATTTTCCCCTTTCCAGCGGAAAGTCTCGCCTAAACGATCAACAAACTGCGCATGACGGAAGCCGATATTGCGCACCAGATCCCCGGTATTGAAGTAAGCATCACCTTGGGTAAATACACCCTGCATGATCACTGACTTGTTTTTTTCCGGATCGGTATAGCCATCAAAAGGTGAGCGACGGGTGATTTTACCAATTAATAAACCAGTTTCACCTTTTTTCACCCGTTTGCAATGGCCTTTAGCGTCCCGTACCGGCTCATTTTTATCTTTATCAAAGGCAATAATCGCATACGGTGTGGGTGAGAAACCGACGGTATTGTCAAAATTGAAAATATTGCTAAAACCGACATTGCCTTCACTAGAGGCATACAGTTCTAGCACTTCCTGAATGCCAAAACGGGATTTAAATTTGTCCCAGATATTCGGGCGCATGCCATTCCCAATCATTTTGGTTACGCGATGGCCTTTTTCCAGTTCAGATGAGGGAGCATCCATCAAATAGCGGCACAGCTCACCGACATAACCAATCGCAGAGGCATCAAATTTTTGCACATCCTTCCAGAAAGAAGAGGTCGAAAATTTACGGCGAATAGCCAGGGTGCTGCTACCCGCAATGACACCGCACCAGCACACCACCATGCCTGTGGCATGATAAAGTGGCAGGGTACAGTACATCACATCATCTTTATTGAGATTCAGCACATGCCCATAGGTGCCATAAGCCAGCGTCCAGCGACCATTGGTAAAGATCACCGCTTTAGGTAGACCCGTGGTGCCCGAGGTGTAAATATAGAACAGTCCGTCTTTGCCCTGCACCGAATGGGTGGTTGATGGATTGAATTTGGGAGCAAGATCGGTTTTTTCAGCCAGGTTGATAAAGCCTTCAGGCGCCTGACCCGGATCGGCTTGAGTATTCTGATCTGCAAACCAGTGCAAGTGGTCACTGCTAATATTCAGGTCATTACGAATCTCGTTGACTGCATGACGGCACTCTTCACCCACAATCAGAGCAATCGGTTTGACCAGATTGATACTGTGCGTCAGCACTTTGCCGACTTGAGAGGTATTCACCAGAGCGGTGGTCACACCGAGTTTGGCCAGACCAATTACACTGGCAATCAGCTCAGGGCGGTTCTCGACCATCACGGCAACGACATCACCTTTCTTGGCGCCCAAGGATAGATAGAAATGGGCAATCTGGTTGGCCCAGGCATTGAGAGCAGCATAGCTATAGCTTTGCTCTTCAAAACGCAAGGCGATACCTTCGGGGTTACGCTTGGTCGCTTTTTCAAAAGCCAGACCCAAGCCGGCCGGTGTGTTCGGAGTACGTAAATATGCCTGTCTTAGACCAGTGAGCAAATTGGGCACTTTGGTCAAGAAAGCCGGGATTTTGGCAGCGACATCTGCAATCCCAATCAGATCGTGTGGTTTCATTTGGGTCATGAGAATCCTATTTATTTTTCGTATCCGATACGTTCAATTTATATACAGTAGACGAGCTATCCATCTTTTAGCGTTAAAACACTAGTGCAATCAACCTATTCTGACTAAATCTAGCAAAAAAAAACCTAGTCATCGAAATGACTAGGTTTTTTTAGATGACTGCAATTGAGCAAATTATGATTCAGTTGCAGTATTGGCTTTTTTCGGTGGACGACCACGTGGACGACGTGGACGGGCAGCCTGTTTCTCTGCTTTTTCAGCTTCGCTGGCTTCAGTGTCTTCTGTTGTTACTTCGGCCTGATCCTGGGCTTCTGTAACAGGAGCTTCTGATTCAGCATTTGCTTCAACTGGCGCAGCATCTTCAGGTTGAGCTTCAGTCACTGGAGCCGCTTCTGTAGGAGCTGTATCTACTGGTGCCGTAGTTTCAGTTGCTTGTTCAGCTGGCTGAGCATTTACGGTTTCTTCAATAGCGATTTCAGTGGCTACTGGAGTTTCAGTTGCTGCTGCTTCAGCAGACTCTGCTTGTGCTTCTGTTGCTACAGGTGCTTCTGGTACAGTTTCAACTGCCGGAGCTGTTTCTACTTTAGCCTGTTGCTTGGCTTGTTGCAGGGCCTGTTCTGCAGCCTGTTTAGCCAGACGGCGACGCTCACGTGGATCGTTTGCGACACGTTTGTCCGACACCGGTTTTGGTGGAGTTAGATCCAGAACTGGAGCAGGCTCTGCTTCAACCTTAGCTACCGTCACTTGAACATCACGGGTGACCGGTTTTTTCTCTGCGACAGGCGATGCTGCAGCCACCAGACTCGCGTTGTACTCTTTTGTGAACTTCTCTAGAGCACGGTTGAAGGTTGGCAATAAACCAAACTGTTCAATGAGCACGGAGCAGTCTTCACCATAAACATGGCGAATCAGGCTACCAATAGTGAACTGACCCAAAGTTGGTACTTGTGACGGAGTCAACTTTTGAACTGTAGCCTGTTGAGGCTGTCCTTCACGTTGCTGACGACGACGCTGACGCGGATCGTTGCTGGCACGAGGTTTTTCAGCACTTGATTCTTCCGCTGTCACAACTTCTTCAGCAGGTGCTGTCAGTGCAGCTTCTACTACATTTTCAGCAGCGGCTTCTTCAACTGGCGCATCTGCCGGTGCAGTAACTTCAACCGCTGGCGTTACAACTGCAGCATTGTCATTCAATGCCACGATTTCGCTTTTCGCCTGGTCAATATTCACCACCATAGCAGTCGGCATCACGTCTTGACGTGGCGCATCGACCAATTCAACACGAAGCTGCTTGTCATTGACTGCTGGAACTTCAACGACTGCAGGTGCTGCTTGTTGAGCCTGCTCATTCAGCACGCTTGGATCGCGGTGGCGATTTGGACGTTCCTGACGTGGCTGGTTACGGCGGTCACGACGTGGCATTGCCTGTTGTGGCTGTTGTTCATTGTTTTGAACATCATTTTGCTGAGATGGCTCGTTGTGATGCTGACGGCGAGAATTACGCTTGTTTTCACGTGCTTCATGACGTTGCTCTTGACGAGATACCTGAACCACTTCTTCATGCACCTGATGTTGCTGAGGAGCGGAAGCTTCGGACTGAACCTGCTCACGCGGTTCTTTGTGCTTCGGATTGCGTGGTTTTTTATTGTTATGACGCGGCGCTCTTTCATCACGCTCTGCCGGTTTTTCAGCATCACGTTCCTGTTTTTGCGCTACAGTCGATGGTGCCAGATAGGCATTGCTGCTTGCCGGAGCAACCGGTTGAGACACTTGCTGTGGAGCAGGTTGTGCCACCGGTGCAGACAATTGACCGAACTGACCACGGCTCACCGCACCACCATTGATCATTTGTTCAATTGCTGCAGCTGCATTGTTGGCAGTACGCGATTGATCAACAGTCGCAGCCTGTTTTTGAACAAACAGGTTTTCTAACCAGGCACATGGGCTAGATGCAGGAGCAGCAACTTGTGCTTGGGCAGGAGCTTGTTGTGCAACAGGTGCTTGCTGTACATTTTGGTTTTGCTGGTTACGGCGTTTATTGTTTCTGCCGTTGTTTTGCTGTTGAGCAGGCGCTGGTGCAGCAGCATGCGTATGTTGTTCTTCTTCTAAATGCCATTCAGATGACTCATAGCCCAACTCTTTTTCACTTGAACGCGTAGCTTCAGTACGTTCATAGCTGGTTGGTGCAAAGCCTTCGGCATTATAAGTAATTTCATAATGCGGTGTTTCCAGATGCGGATGCGGCAACACAGTCACACGTACATTTGAAGTCTGTTCTAAATAGACCAAGGTGTGACGTTTTTCATTCAATAAGAAGGCAGCAATTTCGACTGGAACTTCGACTTGAACTTCACCATGACGTTCACGTAGCGCGATCTCTTCCACTTTACGCATAATCGAAAGTGATAAAGAACGAAGATCACGAACCATGCCGGTACCATGGCAGCGTGGGCAAACGTAGCCAGTCGCTTCTTCAAGAGAAGGACGCAGACGTTGACGGCTCATTTCCATCAAACCAAAACGTGACAATTGACCGAACTGGATACGGGCACGGTCACTTTGCGTCGCTTCACGCAGCTTCGCTTCCACCATACGCTGGTTGCGGTCTTTAGTCATGTCGATGAAGTCGATCACCACCAGACCACCGATATCACGTAAACGTAATTGACGCGCGATTTCTTCTGCCGCTTCAATATTGGTATTTAACGCGGTGTCTTCAACGTCGCTACCGCGAGTCGATTTTGCCGAGTTAATGTCAATTGACACTAAAGCTTCAGTTTGATCGATTACGATCGAACCGCCCGAAGGAAGTTTTACTTCACGTTCATAAGCAGTTTGAATTTGACTTTCAATCGCGAAATGCGCAAATAAAGGTTCATTTAAGGTATAAGTTTTCAGTTTTTCTAACTGACGTGGCATTACCGCTTTTACGAAGTTATAAGCTTCGTTATAAGCTTGTTCTGAGTCAATCAGGATTTCAGCAACATCATCACGCAGGTAGTCACGAATGGCACGTGTCACTACGCCCGCTTCCTGATGTACCAACATTGGCGATGGACCTGAACTTGCAGTGCTCTGGATTTGTGCCCAAAGGTCTAACAAGTGCTGTAAGTCGAGTTGCAATTCTTCTTGTGAACGACCGATCCCGGCAGTACGCACAATCACACTCATACCACGTGGCACGTTCAGTGTTGCCAGCATTTCTTTCAGTTCTTCACGCACTGAACCAGAAATCTGACGGCTGATACCACCACCTTTAGGGTTGTTTGGCATCAAGACCAAATAACGGCCAGCAAGTGAGATAAAAGTAGACAGGGCAGCGCCTTTATTGCCACGCTCTTCTTTTTCCACCTGAACCAGAAGTTCGGTGCCTTCAGTGATCAGTTCACGGATATTTGAAGTTTGGCGAGGGTCGGCTTTGTAATATGAATTTGCGATTTCACGCATTGACAGGAAGCCTTGGCGACCTGCACCGTATTCAACGAATACAGCTTCTAAAGAAGGTTCAACGCGAGTCACGTGACCTTTGTAGATATTGGATTTTTTTTGTTCACGGGTACGATTTTCTAAATCAAAATCGTAAAGACGCTGACCAGTGACAAGTGCAACGCGAATTTCTTCGGCATGTGTTGCATTAATCAACATACGTTTCATGGGTGTAACACCTTATAGTGATACACAGCAAAAAATCGCTATACACGTAGCGAACATCACACATCACGGATCAATGGCTCAAATCTGCAATGAATTTCATTGTGGTTTGAGTCTTTTATGACCGAGCTCTATTTAATATAGATGGGCTTCGGTTTTTGATTCACGTATTGATGATGGCAATACGGCTTCAATCTTTAAACGGATTAAAGTCACCTGAACGCTTCACTGGCGGACGAGCGGTGCATTGGATGTGTGTAACTTTCACTGTCACATTGCTCGAAGATCATCCCTTCTTTATAGAAAGTGTCTTGATACGGAATTGTCGTCGTATCTTTACAAACTGTGCAGATCCAATGCATCAACGCTGTAGCCTGAAGTCGTCTTCAGGTTGCGACTAATCTGATGTGTATCAGTTTACGTTTAAAAACCAACAAAGTTGGCGACATATTTTTTAAGACAAACTGATTTATGTACCTGAGGTACAATTAAACGCAACAGTTTGCTTTGTTTGCCGATATAATAAGCCTTCGGCGTGGCATAATTCTTTGGGGACCTTCCCGTATCATGTGAGTCTTTAATTGAACAATCAAGTTCAGAAAAATCTGAAATGATTCAACTTTTACTCACAAACGATGGTTTCCGTGCGCTGACTATATCAAACCTTGCATCATCTGCCTATGGGCTAAGCTTATGTTTCTTGTGTAAAGCATAACCTAAGTGATCAGTTTTTAATCAATTTTAGTATTTTTTGGGTCATAGTAACTGTATGAATTCTACGCAACAATGGCAAAACGTCACTTGGTTTGAAGTGGATGAACATCAAGATGGACAACGCATCGATAATTTCCTGTTTAGTCGTCTGAAAGGTGTGCCAAAAAGCCGTATCTATCGTCTGATTCGTGAAGGCCAGGTTCGCGTTAATAAAAAACGCATTAAAGCAGAAACCAAACTCGCAATCGGTGACCAGATTCGCGTTGCGCCGATTCGCTATGAACAAAAAGATGAATCTGCTGCACCTGTTTCTGACAAAGTGGCACAAGGCTTATTGGCCCGTGTGATTTATGAAGATGAAGGTTTGATGGTCGTGAATAAACCTTCCGGGATTGCTGTGCATGGTGGTAGCGGTGTGGCCTATGGCCTGATTGAGGGCTTGCGTGCCGCAACCGGTAAAAAGTATCTGGAACTGATTCACCGGATTGACCGTGATACTTCCGGTCTGGTGATGATTTCCAAAAAGCGTAGCGTGTTGAAAACATTACAAGATATGTTGCGTGAACATAAAATCAAAAAAACCTATGCCGCTGTAGTAAAAGGGCAGGTCAGTCTGGATAAACAGCTGATTGATGCACCTTTACATCGTTACGAGCTGGCCAATGGTGAACGTCGTGTCTGCGTGTCCCCGAAAGAAGGTAAAGAGTCTAAAACCCAGTGGAATGTGCAGGAACGTTTTATGCATGCCACACTGGTGTATGCATCTCCGCTTTCTGGTCGTACCCATCAGATTCGTGTTCATGGTTTGAGTATTGGTCATCCGCTAGTAGGCGATGAAAAGTATGGTCATGAAACAGAATATCGTGGGCCAAAACCACGCCGTTTGTGTTTACATGCAATGCGTCTGGACATTCCGGGCTATCCAGCAATTGAAGCACCATTGCCAGAAGATATGCAGAGTCTGGTGGCGCAGTTAAGAGCGCAGAAAGCGGATAAACCGGCTGCCCAATAAGGACTTATTTTTTCTTTTAATAAATTTAATCCACCCTCACCCTCCTTTGAAAAAGGAGGGAATTCCCCTATTTCTTAAAGAGGGCTAGGGGAGATTAAATTTCGAAAGAATCCTTTCCCTAAGCAGCACTGCTGAGCAAGTCTCCTTCTTGCACGTCGTTTAAAGCAGTGCTTTAAACTCGTTCAGGAGAGGGAACGTTACTTATTAAAGAGTAATGTTGAATTAAAACTTCATTGATAATTCGACTTTATTGGTTCTTTTATTAAAGTCATTTGCTTAAGAATGAAAAATTCCTTCTCCTTGTAGGAGAGGGCTTCAAGACTGAATCAAATTTAGGAAATCTTTTATGAACTCACCTGTAAAATTGGTCATTTTCGATTGGGATGGCACTTTATTTGATTCAGTGGGTCAAATCGTAGCGAGTTTGCAGTTTGCCGCACAGCAATTTCAGCAGCCTTTAACGGATGCAGATGCCAAAAGTATTATTGGCCTAGGTTTGCCAGAAGTCGCACAGCGACTTTTCCCAACCGTGCCAGATTTACATGCAGATATTTTGCAGGCCTATTCCGATCATTATGTTGCCAACTCATCGGGAGATTCCTGGTTTGAAGGCGTAGCGCACATGCTCGCAGATTTACAGCAGCAAGGCGTGAAGCTGGCAGTAGCCACAGGGAAAAGCCGTAAAGGTCTGGATCGTGTATTAAAACAGACAAACAGTGAAGAGCTGTTTGTGACCACGCGCGCAGCCAGCGAAACCCGTTCCAAACCTCATCCATTAATGTTAGAAGAAATTCTGGCAGAAACCGGTGTGCAGGCTGATCATGCGATTATGGTCGGTGATACGTCTTATGATCTGGAAATGGCGAAAAATATTGCCATGCCAAGTGTTGGGGTAAGTTATGGCGTACATGCGCCTGAACTTTTAGCACAATTTAATCCAGTCTGTATCGTGGATGATGTGGCTGCTTTGCATAGCGCATTGTTGGCTAAAGTCCAATGGAAACAAGCAGTTTAATCCAGTATCTTGGTTGCAGTGCAAGGAATGTGTTTCCCCGGTTTAAATTGGCTGGGGAATGCTGTAGATTTAAGCGCTGGTTCTTATCTTTTAGTCTAAAGTCGTAATTGTACTGATTTTATTCGGTCATATTATGGTAGTTATTTTGCTAAATAACGATATGTTTTAAATAATAAGATTTTGTTTTATCTAAATTTTTATGAATTCTCCTTATAGATAATAGCTATAGCAAAAAATAAAATAACTATTGGCACAAACGCCGGATTTTTCCCATCCTAAAACTGTTTATTCCTATGCTCGCTCTGAGAAAGGCAGTCCATGCGGATGATCAGCTTGATCATGTTCATATTTTCTGTCCCTCTTAGATCCCAGCATAAGCCTAATTTTTGCAGTTTAAGGAAACATTGATGTCGAATTCTGCTGTTGTTGAATCAGTTGCACAAGCACTTCGTAGCGCTGAATTATCACAAACTACGATTGCACCGATTCGCCCGGAACTTGGCGGTGAAAGTGCTGACGTAGATATCGCCTATGCCGTTCAGGAAGTGAATACCGAGCGTGCTTTGTCTGAAGGTCGCCGTCTGGTGGGTCGTAAAATTGGTTTGACGTCTAAAGTCGTTCAAGCGCAACTGGGTGTAGATCAGCCGGATTTCGGTATGTTATTTGCCGACATGGCCTATGGCGATGGTGAAGCAATTCCAGCTGGCCTTCTGATTCAGCCGAAAGTTGAAGCAGAAATCGCATTGGTGATTAACCAGGATTTAACCAAAGAAAAACACACCTATGCAGACATTATCAGCGCAACTGATTATGCATTGCCTGCAATTGAAGTGGTCGATAGCCGTATCGAAAACTGGAAAATCAGCCTGATTGATACTGTAGCAGATAACGCATCTTCTGCTGCATTTGTCTTGGGTTCTCAGCCGGTTAAATTAGAGAATCTTGATCTGGTGAACTGCAAGATGGTGATGACGCGTGGTGAAGAAGTCGTGTCTCAAGGCGTGGGTAAAGCATGTCTGGCAAACCCATTGAATGCTGCTGTTTGGCTGGCTGATGAAATGGTACGCCGTGGTCGTCCGCTGTTAAAAGGTGACATCATCTTGACGGGTGCTTTAGGTCCAATGGTTGTGGCGCAACCAGGTGATGAATTCAAGGTTGAAATTGAAGGCTTCGGTTCAGTAACCGCTGCATTCGCTGCTGAATAATCAAGATTCCAAGAGAGTACATTCATGAAAAAGATTAAATGTGCAATGATCGGTCCAGGGAATATTGGTACTGATTTGCTTTATAAATTACAACGTAGCGAATGGTTAGAGCCGGTATGGATGGTGGGGATTGACCCGACTTCTGAAGGTTTGGCGCGTGCTGCGAAAATGGGTTTAAAAACCACCGCTGAAGGTGTGGATGGTCTTCTTCCTCACGTGATTGCAGATGATATTAAAATTGCATTCGATGCAACGTCTGCATACGTACATGCTGAAAATAGCCGCAAGCTCAATGAACTTGGTGTACTGATGATTGACTTGACGCCTGCTGCGATCGGTCCATTCTGCGTACCACCTGTAAACCTGGAAGCATTGCTTGCGGGTGGCGAAGTGCCAAACGTAAACATGGTCACCTGTGGCGGTCAGGCAACGATTCCGATGGTTGCTGCAGTTTCTCGCGTTCAGCCTGTTGAATATGGTGAGATCATTGCAACGGTATCGACTAAATCAGTAGGTCCAGGTACACGTAAAAACATTGATGAATTTACCCGTACCACTGCCGGTGCCATTGAGAAAGTGGGCGGCGCGAAACAGGGTAAAGCGATTATCATCATCAACCCGGCTGAGCCACCACTGATGATGCGTGACACGGTTCACTGTCTGGTAGAGGGTGAACCGGATCAAGCGGCGATCACTGAATCTGTACACGCAATGATTAAAGAAGTTCAAAAATATGTACCGGGTTACAAGCTTGTCAATGGTCCAGTTTTTGATGGCAACCGCGTGTCAATTTACTTAGAAGTTGAAGGTCTTGGTGATTTCCTGCCGAAATATGCGGGTAACCTTGACATCATGACTGCTGCTGCAGCACGTACTGCAGAGATGTTTGCAGAACACGTATTCAATAAAGACGCTTAAGGAGCAACCACATGTCTAAGATTATTGTTCATGATATGACTTTGCGTGATGGTATGCATCCACAGCGCCATCAAACCACTGTTGAGCAAATGATTGCAATTTCAACAGCACTTGATGATGCAGGCGTACCTTTAATTGAAGTCACGCATGGTGACGGCCTTGGCGGTTCATCCGTCAACTACGGTTTTGCTGCGGCAACGGATGAAGAATACCTGTCTGCTGTTGTGCCACGTATGAAAAATGCAAAAGTATCTGCATTGCTTCTGCCTGGGATCGGTACGGTTGACCATTTAAAAATGGCGCATGAAATTGGTGTGTCTACTATTCGTGTTGCAACGCACTGTACAGAAGCGGATTGCTCAGAACAGCACATCACGGCTGCACGCAAACTAGACATGGACACGGTCGGTTTCTTGATGTTGGCGCACATGGCATCTCCTGAAAAATTGCTTGAAGAAGCGAACAAGATGGTGTCTTACGGTGCAAACTGTATCTATGTGACTGACTCAGCAGGTTACATGCTTCCTCAAGACGTGATCGACCGTGTGGGTCACTTACGTCAACACTTGGATTCAAGCATTGAGCTTGGTTTCCATGGTCACCACAACTTAGGTATGGGTGTATCGAATACTGTTGCTGCTGTTCAAGCAGGTGCAGTACGTGTTGACTTGGCATCTGCTGGTCTTGGTGCTGGCGCTGGTAACACACCACTTGAGCTGTTTATCGCTGTGGCAAACCGTATGGGTATGGACACTGGCGTTGACTTGTTCAAAGTGCAAGACGTTGCTGAAGATCTAGTGATTCCAATGATGCACAACCCGATTCGTGCCGACCGTGATGCGGCAACTTTAGGTTATGCGGGTGTTTACTCGTCATTCCTGTTATTTGCTAAACGTGCTGAAGCGAAATATGGCGTATCTGCGCGTGAAATCCTGATGGAACTTGGTCGCCGTGGTACGGTAGGTGGTCAGGAAGACATGATTGAAGACTTGGCATTAACCATGTCTAAAGCTCGTGAGTTACAAGCTTAATTTTTAATGCCGTGGTATTAAAATAAGTCCAATAAAAAAGCATCCAAAGTGGATGCTTTTTTATTATGAAGTAGATTTAATAATATAATAAAACTCTGATCTCAGATATTTTAGTTATAGTGTTATGTGAAGATTATTTTAGTTTAATTTTTTCCTTAAACATAAAAACGATAAATAAAAAATATTATCTTAAAGTTTTTAAAAAAATTGCGCTTATTAATAAAGGAAACAGAAATTTGAATTAAATATCTGGTCAAATTTTTATTTTCATTAATCGGTTTAAAATCTAAGAGATTGAGTGCTTAAATCTGGGCCCGGAATATGCAGAGCTAAAAGAGCAAAAGTTTAATACTGTGGTCGGATTTTTTATTTAAACCGACTTGCGCATGATGGCTGCATGGATTTTATCAGCTGAATGGGGAACTCATCATGCGTCGTCACAATTTATGGATTGCAATGCTTGCTGCGACAGCAACTTTAGGGACAACTGCAACGAATGCAGACTTTATTGACGACAGCAATGTTCAACTCAAATTTAAAAACTTTTATCTAGACCGTCAGTATCAAGATAACTACTCATCACGTAACTGGGGTTCTTGGTCACAAGGCGTGACTCTGGATGCCAAGTCCGGTTATCACGATATCGGTGGTGGTGTGCAGGTCGGTGCTGATGTACTGGTTCAGCATGCAGTTAAACTCAATGGCCGTGATAAAAATCCGGACTGGGTTTTACCACACGATGGCAAAGAATCAAAAGACCATTTCGGTAAAGTCGGCGCGACCTTAAAAGCCAAAGTGTCACAAACTGAACTGAAAGTCGGTGAGTTATTGCCTGTATCTCCAGTCTTGGTATTTGATCCATCGCGTCAGTTATTGACGACTTATAGTGGTGCCTGGTTAGAGTCTAAAGACCTTAAAGATACCAAGTTAACTCTGGCTTATATTGATGGTATTAACAACCGTTATGACAACCAGTTCCGTGATTTAACTAAATTTGCTCCACCAAGTTTCTATGATACGGGTGCTGAAGCTGATGGCATGTGGATTGCGGGTGTAGACCACCAACTTACTAAAGAAGTAGGGGCGAGCTACTGGTATGCCGATGTTCAAGACATTTACCAACAGCATTATCTGGGTGTGAATTATAAAACTGCGCTTGGTGAAAAAACCAAATTAGATAGCCACATCCGTTACTTCGATAACTCGGAGTCAGGTGACAAGCTGTATGGTGAGATCGATAACCAAGCATTATCTGTCGCTGCAAAAGTGAATCATGGTGCACATACCGTAGGTGTAGGTTACCAGCAAATGTTTGGTGATAGCGCATTCCCGACATTGGGTGGCTGGGTGCCACAGCCTTATCTGGCGAACTGGGGGGTAGCGACTTTTACCGCGCCAGAAGAAAAGTCATGGAGTGTTTCTTATGGCTATGACTTCTCTGAAATGGGTGCAAAAGGCTTAAATGCAACAGCCGTATATTTCAAAGGTTATGATCAGAAAGGTACTGGGGCGTATCAAGGTCAGAACTTCAATACGGATGAAGTGAATGCCATCGTGAACTACACTGTGCCAGAAGGTAAATTAAAAGGTTTGGGTGTACAGGCGATGTATATTGATGTGAATTTTGCCAATCCAGCAAAACCAGACCTGCAAGAATACCGTGTCGCCACCACTTATACGCATAAATTCTAATACGCGTATATTTTAAAAGCAGTCAGTCTTCTGGCTGCTTTTTGGTTTAAGAATGCAGTTAAAGCCTTAGTTTATGTAGGGTTTAATTTATAAAAAAATATATAAAACAAATACTTAAATTATATCTATTTTGTTGGGTGCAATCGTAATTTTGTATCAGTTTGCTGCGGTTGAGCGGTTAATATAAGGGTGTACACAAGTCATTTTAATGAGTCAACTTGACGTCGAATTCTTGAAAATAGAGGGACACGCAAGCGAAAGACTGTAAGAGGAAGCAATATGAGCACTGTTCAAATCCCTGACTATCAAACAGATCCATTCTTTGGCTTAGAAGACAAATGGATTGAAACTGCTGAAGGCGAGTTGACCCATTACCACGAAATTGGTGAAGGTACGCCTATTCTATTTTTACACGGTTCAGGTACAGGTGTATCGGCCGCGGCAAACTGGTGGTTAAACCTGCCACAAATTGGTGAGCAAGCGCGTTGTATCGCGATTGATACCATTGGTTATGGCCAAACTGTGGTTGCACCGGGTACTGAATATGGTATCCGTGCCTGGGTAGATCATGCGATCCGTACGCTAGATGCTTTGGGTATCGAAAAAACCTGGTTGGTCGGTAACTCTCTGGGTGGCTGGTTAGCATTCCAGATGGCATTGGATTATCCAGATCGTATTTTGGGTATCGTGTCTATGGGTACGGGCGGTGCGAAACAGACAGCTGCACTTAAAGCTCACGCAAACCCAGTTCTTACAGAAGAAGGAATCAAGAAAACCCTTTCTATGTTTGTCGTAAACAAAGACCTGATTACTGATGAACTGGTAAAAGTACGTTTTGCTTCTGCTGCAAATGACTATGCATCAAATCGTTTAATGGATGTGGTTGGCGCACGTGACCGTGACCGTTTCGAATTCTCATTAGACTTCGAAAAAATGAAAGACATTACTGTGCCTGTACTATTGATTCATGGTACGCAAGACGTGGTGATTCCGGTTTCTCGTACTTGGGACATCCTGAACATCGTGCCAAATGCTGATGCACATATCTTCAGCCAATGTGGTCACTGGTCTCAAGTTGAAAAAGCAGATGAGTTCAACACTGTGATCAAAAACTACTTGGCTGTACACGGCGTAAAATAAGCTCGATGTAGTTTTAAAAAGGATGGCTTCGGTCATCCTTTTTTATATCGGGAATATTTAAGGTAGCGTACCTAAGTGAGTTTGATTCTCATTTATTTGGATAAATCTAAAAATCTAATAATTTTTATAGGTTTGAGCTATTTAAACTGAGAAAAATCCGAATTAAATTTTATTAGACTTAAGTGGTAAATGCAGCACATTTAGAGCTAAAAATACACAATTTTGGTCGAGGTCAAGTGACAAATTTAAACGCTAGAAATAGATTCTTTATCACAAAATAGAATTAAAAACGAATTCTTAAGCATAAAATAATAAAACAAAAAAAGCACATGCCTATCAAAAGTTGAATGGCATATGCTTAATGCAGAGAAGAAATAGGATTAATTTTGTTCGCTACGGTTAATATCCAGATAGAACACACGGGTCAAGAGTTCAAGAAATTTGCTGACGGCATAGGATTTGTTGTTTTTATGGTAGCTGACATACAGGTCTAAATAGGGCAATTCCACGTCCAGCGGACGAATCACGGTATTATCCATGGTTAGTGGTGCAATATAGCCAGGCAAAATGGTACAGCCTAGGCCCATTCCGATCGAGTTGATATTAAATAAAATATTATCGGCCTTTTGCACGATATTGAGTTCAATGCCGTTGGCTTTGGCAAAGTCCAGAATAGCCTGGTTCAGGGTCAAGGACTGCTCTGCTGATGGAATAATAAAATCAATCCCATTCAATGCTTTAGCAGGAATTCTTTCGTATTTTGCTAAGGGGTGATCTTTAGGCAGGAGAAAAATCAGCGGTTCACGAATCACGAACTGGCTTTCAATTTCATCACTATTAAAATTATGGCGGGTAAATGTAAGATCCAGATCGCCTTTTTTTAACAAACGCATCTGCTCATTGTTGTTCAGGCTGAGCAGTTCAATTTTTAAATCCGGGTTCTGTACACGTAGATTTGGCAAGATATAGGGGAAGATTTTCATCTCGGCCACCGGTACAAAACCTATGCGGAGCATTTGCTGCTTGGCCTGTGACACCTGACGTGCCATGGCAACGGCTTTATCTGCCTGTGCAAGAGTAAGACGAGCCTGTTCCAGGAATACGGCGCCTTCTTCGGTCAGCTCTACTTTACGTTTGGTCCGGTTGAGTAGCTTTACCCCGACATCCTCTTCCAGGTCTTTGATTTGCTGGCTAAGTGAGGGTTGAGCCGTATAAAGTTTAAGTGCTGCCTTACTAAAATTGAGCTCTTCAGCAACGGTGATAAAGTAGCGAAGGTGTCGTAATTCCATGTCATCAACCCAAAGAGTAATCCAAAAAATGTCTTACTATAATTTCCTCAAAGTATAATCTATAAACAACTATGTCGTGAAGATTATTTTCCCATTCATAAACTAAATGCTCTGGCGGGATTAATAGATGTTTTAATATAAAAATTCACGTGCTTAATAATTGCTTTAAGCTCTTAATTGAAACAAAAAAAATATTTCCCGAAAAACGCTGTCAAATCCATCATCGTTGAAAAGTTGAGTCTATTACTTTGTGCCAAAGATAGGTCACAGGAGAGCTTTTCATGAGTGGAAAAATTGATGTGCGCGAAATCGATGCTTTAGTCGATGCACAAAATGGACGTATTACGCCATCTATTTATACAGATCCTGACATTTACGAATTAGAACTCGAACGTGTTTTCGGTCGTACTTGGTTATTCCTTTGCCATGAAAGCCAAATTCCTAAGGCTGGTGATTTCTTCAACACCTACATGGGTGAAGATCCAATCATTGTGGCACGTCAAAAAGATGGCTCAATCAAAGCATTTTTAAACCAGTGTCGTCACCGCTCTATGCGTGTAAGCTTCGCTGACTGTGGTAATACCCGTGCATTTACTTGCCCGTACCACGGCTGGTCATACGGCATTGACGGTTCTTTAAAAGATATCCCGCTTGAAGATCGTGCTTACCCACATGGGGCATGTAAAGAGCAATGGGGTCTGGTTGAAGTGAATCGTGTGAAGTCTTACAAAGGCTTGGTATTCGCTTGTTGGGATGAAACCACACCTGACCTAGAAGAATACATGGGTGATATCGCTTGGTACTTAGATGGCGTTGTTGACCGTCGTCCAGGTGGTACTGAAATCATTGGTGGTGTACACAAGTGGGAAATCGAGTGTAACTGGAAGTTTGCAGCGGAACAGTTTGCATCTGACCAATACCACGCATTGTTCTCTCACGCTTCTGCGATCCAAGTATTGGGCGCGAAACCAGATGACGAATCTTCTAAGAAATTAGGTGCTGCGCAAACTGCTCGTCCAGTTTGGGAAACTGCGAAAGACGCGATCCAGTATGGTTCACGCGGTCATGGTTCAGGCTTCTTCTTCACAGAGAAACCAGACGCAAACGTGTGGGTTGACGGTGAAGTTGCCAACTACTTCCGTGAAACGTACGACGAAGTTAAAGAGCGCCTAGGCGAGACTCGTGCACTGCGTCTTGCAGGTCACAACACCATGTTCCCAACTTTGTCTTGGTTGAACGGTACTGCAACACTTCGCGTATGGCACCCACGTGGTCCAAACAAAACTGAAGTATGGGCATTCTGTATTGCTGATGCTGAAGCATCTCAAGAAGTGAAAGAAGCATTTGAACGTTCTGCAACGCGTGCCTTTGGTCCAGCCGGTTTCCTGGAGCAAGATGACTCTGAAAACTGGATCGAGATCCAAAAAGTTTTACGTGGTTATAAAGCGCGTCAAAACAAACTCATTATGGAAATGGGTAAAGGCAACGAAAAAGTACGTGAAGATGGTATCCCGGGGATCACCAACTACATTTTCTCTGAAACTGCAGCACGTGGTATGTACCGCCGCTGGGCAGATTTATTGATCCATGAAAAATGGGAAGACGTGGAAAAAGCAGCTGACGAATATGAGAAGGAGCTTATGAAATGAGTCAAATCAGCTTAGAACTTCATCACCAAATTAGTCAGTTCCTTTATCGCGAAGCAAAATTGCTAGACGATTGGAAATTCCGCGAATGGTTAGATACCTTAGCTGAAGATATTTCTTACACGCTACGTACCACACCAAACGCACAAACCCGTGACCGTCGTCGTTCAGTTGAACCACCTACCACTTGGGTGTTCAACGATTCGAAAGACCTTTTAGAGCGTCGTGTAGCACGTCTTGAGACTGGTATGGCTTGGGCTGAAGAGCCTCCGTCACGTACCACCCACATGGTGAGCAACGTGATCGTAGAGCCAACTGAAGTTGAAGGCGAATACGACGTGTACGTAACTTACTTGTTATACCGTACACAGAAAGAGAAAGACGTCGTGATTTACTGTGGTAAACGTCATGACAAGATCCGTAAAGTTGAAGGTGGCTTAGGCTTCCAAATCTTCAACCGTAAGATCACGCTTGACCAAGTTACTTACAGTTCACATAACCTGAGTGTGTTCTTCTAATGAATAAGATTTTTGTTTGCCAAGTTGACGAATTAGACGAAGGCGAAGCGTTAAAAGTAGATTGTGGCGTAAACGGTATCGAAGCGCTGGCTGTATTTAACAATGGCGGTGAATTCTTCGCTATGAACGATAAATGCAGTCATGGTAATGCTTCTATGTCTGAAGGTTACCTTGAAGATGATGGTACTGTTGAATGTCCATTACATTCAGCTCGTTTCTGTTTAAAAACAGGTGAAGCATTATGTCTACCTGCAACTGATCCAATCAAAACGTTCCCAGTGATTGTTGAAGATGGTCAATTGTTTGTAGAGATGGCAGGAGAGTAAGCATGGGTTGGCTACAAGGCGAAGTTGCACTTATTACTGGTGGTGGTTCAGGCTTAGGCTGGGCTTTGGTCGAGCGTTTTATTGAGGAAGGTGCACAAGTTGCGGTTCTTCAACGTTCAAAAGCTAAAGTGGATGCATTAAATGAACACTTCGGTGGAAAAGTTCTTGCGATCGAAGGTGATGTAGCCAGCTATGCAGATAACGTTCGTGCAGTTCAAGCAACTGTAGAACGTTTCGGTAAACTCGATTGTTTCGTTGGTAATGCCGGTATCTGGGATCATTACGCTGATATCGTCAATACCTCTGGCGAGCAGCTGGAAAAAGCCTTTGACGAGATTATGGGGATTAATACCAAGTCTCTGATCTTGGGCGCGAAAGCTGCACTGGATGCATTGATCGCTTCTGAAGGTTCTATCATATTTACTTTGTCTAATTCGGCACTGTACTCCGCTGGCGGAGGCCCTGTATATACTGCATCTAAGCATGCGGGTGTCGGGATTATGAAAGAACTGGCTTACGAGCTTGCGCCTAAAGTACGAGTGAACGCTGTTGCACCGTCAGGTATGAATGTGAATATCAAAGGTGCGGCATCGCTGGGTCAGGAAAATGTGGGCCTGCTCGATGCACGTGATCCTGAGAAAATTGCACGTGGCATGCCACTGAATTTCTTGCCTGAACCGGAAGATATGACCGGTTCATACGTGCTGTTGGCATCTCGTCAAAACAACCGTCCTTTGACTGGTGTTCTGATCAATGCAGAATGCGGTCTGGGTATTCGTGGCCTACGTCAGCCACGTGCAGGTTTCTTTGACGAATAAACATCTAGTCTCATTCAAATGGACTTACCGGCAGCCTCTTCTCTCAGGGCTGCTTTCCTTCTAGGAGTCTCTCATGGCCGTTAAACTTATTTGTGCATCGCACAGTCCTTTAATGGAATTTGCTTCACCTCAAGATCAATCAAAAAAGCAAAAAGTTCGTGCTGCTTTTGAAAAACTCTCTGCTGAAGTAAAAGCTTACGACCCAACCCTGATCATCACTTTTGGTCCAGATCATTTTAATGGTTTCTTCTATGACCTGATGCCAAGTTTCTGCGTCGGTATTCGTGCCAAAGCTGCAGGTGACTGGGATTATGGCAAGGACAATGACCATATTGATGTACCTGAAGACAAGGCATTAGATCTGGTTCGACGTGTACTGGATGAAGGCGTGGATGTTGCCTACTCATACCGTATGCAGGCTGACCATGGCGTGACTCAGCCCTTACATTTCCTGTGTGAAGGCAAACTTGACCGTTATCCAACGATTCCAATTTTTATTAATGGCGCTGCTGCACCTATGCCAACCACCAAGCGTACCATCGCTTTGGGCCGTGCTGTGGGTCAATACATCAAGTCTTTAAACCTTGAAAACGAGCGTGTGCTTGTTTTAGGTACCGGTGGTCTGTCACATGATCCACCTACACCGCAAATGGGTGCAGTACCGCCAGAAGTGGAAGAGTTCCTGATTGCAGGCCGTTATCCAACGCCTGAAGCACGTCATGCACGTCAATCCAAAATTATTGCAGTGGGTCAAAAGCTGGCAGCAGGGGATACGTCAGTTGCCGTGCCTCTGAATGCTGAATGGGATATTGCCCTGCTAGAAACCTTCAAGAACGCTGATTTTGCAACATTAGAAGCGATGACTGAAGCTGAAATCCGCCGTGATGGTGGTCGTGGTGGTCAGGAAGTCCGTTCTTGGATGGCTGCCTTCGCTGCCTTAAGCGAAATGGGTGAGTATGAAATGACCACGCATTGCTATGAAGACATCAGCGAATGGATTGCCGGCTTCGGTATCGTATCTGCAGAGTTAAAAGGTTAAGAAAATGAGCAACGTAAACAACATCGTGATCGTGGGTGCTGGCCAGGCAGGTGCGAGCGCAATTTTAGAACTTCGTGGCAACAAGTATGAAGGCAAAATTACCTTAATTGGTGATGAAAGCCATCTTCCTTATGAGCGTCCACCGTTGTCTAAAGATGTGATTCTAAAACCTGAAGAAACCAAGATCGAAATCCTGTCGGAACAGAAACTGGCAGATTTAGGGGTGGAAACAATTCGTGGAAATGGTGTGGCGAAAATCAACGCGACTGCGAAAACCGTTGAACTCCTTAACGGTGATGTTGTTGCTTATGACAAACTCTTGCTTGCAACAGGTGGTGCTGCGCGCCGTTTGCCTAATTTTGATGCTTTGGGCAAACATGTTTATACCCTGCGTAACCTGGAAGATTCACACGCGCTGGTGCCTGTGCTTCAAGCCGGTCGCCGTATCATCCTGATCGGTGGTGGCGTGATTGGTCTTGAGCTTGCCTCATCTGCACGTTACAAAGATTGTCAGGTGACTGTGATCGAAATGGGCCCAATGGTGATGGGTCGTTGTTCACCACAGATTCTGAGTGAATTCCTGCTGGAACAGCATCGTCAAAACCAGGTCGATGTGCGTCTTGAAACCAAGATTACAGATTGCCGTTTAGATGGTGAAGAAGTGGTGGTAACGCTGGAAGGCGGTGAAGAACTGCGTGCCGATGCTGTAGTTTACGGGATCGGGATCGTGCCAAATGCACAGCTTGCCGTAGATGCAGGTCTGGACGTTGATGTTGCGATTAAAGTCAATGAAAACTGCCAAACCTCGAATGCTGATATTTATGCAGCAGGCGATGTTGCGACTCAGTTACGTGACTGTGGCAATCACCGCCGTGTGGAAACCTGGGAAAATGCCAACCTGCAGGCAGGTATCTTTGCGCGTCACGTGATGGGTGTGGAACATCCGAAAGCCAATCCGGCCTGGTTCTGGACGGATCAGCTGAATATCAACTTCCAGTTTGTTGGTGATATGGCCGCAGCTGAATGGCATATTCGTGGTGAAATGGATGCAGCCAAAGGTGCAGACAATTCATTCGTGATGTATGGTGTGACCGATGGTCAGATCGTTGGCGGGATTACCGTGAATGCAGCCAAAGAAATGCGTCATTTGAAAAAAATGATCAGCAAAAATACGGCGTTTGATGTTGAAAAACATTTGGATATCGCACAAGACTTACGCAAAATTGCTTAAGTTGTATTGAGATATCTTGGGACAGACCTATGTTTTGCATAGGTCTGTTTTTTATGCACGAAACTTGATGAATTTATCAAAAATTAAAACTTCATCTCAGCATGAATTCGCTATACGCTATTTTTGAAGTTGCTGATCCAGAACTTCTTGGCCTCGTTTAGGAGACTTATGAGTTCTTCATCATCATTGCCGGTCACGGCAAGTATTTACGCTTTATTGGTACTGATCTGGGCAGCAACGCCACTGGCGATTGTCTGGAGCGTGGCCGAGATTCACCCGATGTGGGTGCTGATCATTCGCTATTTCGGTGCCTCGGTTATTGCACTGTTCCTGCTGAAGATCATGCGCGACCAGCTGCCTTTTGACCGTACTTCAATGAAAAGTTATCTGGCAGGCAGTTTGAATTTAATCGGTGCGCAGCTGTTTATTTATCTGGCAGCCAATTATTTAACCTCAGGGTTGATGGCACTAATTTTTGGTTTTTCACCGCTGATCGCTGGTTTGATCGGGCATATGATTTTAAAAACCCATAAACTGATCTGGCTGCAATGGCTCGGCATGGCAGTGGCCGTCGCCGGTTTATGTTTTGTTTTTGCCGACTCGGCAGACAGCAAGATCAATCCCTGGGGGGTGGTGCTGATGCTGATCAGTATGGTGTCTTATATCAGCTCGATCTTCTGGGTTAAGCAGATCAGTGCACCCTTGAGTCCGATGTCGCAAGCGACGGGTTCATTGCTGGTCTCCGCGGCTGGTTCACTCGTTTTAGTACCGTTTATCTGGCAACATATGCCGACTCAGTTGCCTAGCACACAGGCAATGATCGGTTTCGTATTTACCATGATCATGTCCTCGATTGTGGCAATGCTGTGTTATTTCTGGCTGATTCGCCGTCTAAATGCTTCGACCGTCTCATTGAGTAATGTGATGACGCCGGTAATCGCTCTGGTATTGGGAGCAACCTTAAATCATGAAATTATCAGCAGTCATGCTTTTGCCGGTATTGCGGTGGTGATGTTCGGGATCATCATGTATTTCTGGAAAGAGTGGCGCTAGCAGTATTTTTCCAAGCATTAAAACTGTAAAAATCAAAAGGGCGAAAGCCCTTTTATTATTTGAGTGGAGAGTAAAGTGATTCAACAACGTGAGAGATCATGACTAAGCAACAATTTGTAAAACAACTTTCAAAAATAAATGATTAAGATTTTGATACATAAATCATTAAAGCTTGCACAAGCTTATTTAGGACAGTGTCAGGATGTCTGAATCCAATAAAATCGTAGTTTATGCAGCCCTGTTTGGTAATCTGGCGATTGCGCTGGTGAAATTTGTTGCGTCCTATATAACCAATAGTTCTGCCATGTTCAGTGAGGCAATTCATTCCGTAGTAGATACCTTGAATGAAATTTTACTGTTATATGGCATGAAAAAATCAGAAAAACCGGCAAATGCCAAACATCCTTTTGGTTATGGGCGTGAACTGTATTTTTGGGCCTTTATTGTGGCACTGATGGTTTTTGCCCTGGGTGCGATTGTGTCCATCTATCAAGGGATACAGCATATTCTTCAGCCTGAAGTCATGCAGGATCCATTGATCAATTATATTGTGCTGGGTCTGGCGATTCTTTTTGAAGGATTTTCATGGTCAGTGGCTTTAAAAACCTTTCGTAAACAAAAGGGAAATCTGGGATATTTTGAAGCCTTTCGACACAGTAAAGATCCAACGACCTTTACCGTGTTATTTGAAGATACTGCCGCCCTGGTCGGCTTGGTGATTGCTCTGGTCGGTATCTTTCTGGCGCATCAACTGAATATTCCTGAATTGGACGGTGCCGCATCGATTTTAATTGGTATTGTTCTGGCGGTTTCTGCCTGGTTTCTGGCACGTGAAACCAAAGGTTTGTTACTGGGTGAAACGGCAGATCCAAAACTGCGTGAAGATGTATTGAACATTGCTCAACAGGATGCGGCCGTTTTCAGCGCCAATGGGGTATTGACTGAGCAGATGGGCGCTCAGCAAGTCATTGCATCATTGAGTCTGGAATTTAAAGATGATTTAACTTCTGATGAAATTGAAGCCTGTGTCAACCGGATCGAAGCGCAGATTAAACAGCTGCACCCGGAAATTATTGCTTTATTTGTGAAACCCCAAACCAAGGCCGTATGGCTGGAACGAACTCAAGGTCGTGTATAAAGATCTAAAAAACGCTTGAGGTTGGTATTTTGATCTCAACTTGCCTTTCTCGCACAATTGATGTGATGATACTGAGGTATGGCGAATTTCATCATAAAATCATCAATGGGCAGACATGCTTTTGTCAGCATGGGCTTATAAATATTGAGTATCATTTTGTATTTTTAGACAGAAGGACAAGAGCAATATTTTTCTAGATAATCCAAGACTTCAGCCAGCCATAAGGTCGATGAAATGCCATTTTTTTGCTAAAAATAACAAAAACATACATGATTTTCTGTGACGGATTTCATACTATGTTGTAGTGTGCCTGTTTTTAGTTTGTATGCTCATTAAAAGATGCACCGCTTGACCATTTCAAGAGGTTGTTGTCTTGCATATAGCGAATAATAAATAGTGGATGTTTATGCAAGATCTTCTCAAAACTAAAAAATTCCAGTTAATCACGGAATCCAGTTGGAAACATCTCTGGTCTAAGCCAGTGTTTGAGTATCTGCATTCAGATCATTTCGACGGAAAACAGTTTCGTAATCTTGAGCATGCTTCTCTATCGCGTGGTCGCTTTGATTTATACAAATGGCTCATTACCCGAAAATCCAAAACCTGGAATGTTAATCTTGATGAAGAGCGTGCCGAGTTTTTTTCTCGTCCGCGCGCATTGCCACAGCAGCGTCCAGATGCAGCTCTGGATGACTGGCAAGTTTGGTTTATTGGTCACGCCACCACATTAATTCAGATCGGCCCCTATAACTTCCTGACTGATCCGGTTTGGGCTGAATATGCCAGTCCATCGGCTTCCACAGGGCCGCAGCGGGTCATTCCGGCTGGCATTGCTCTGGATGAGTTACCCCAGATTGATGCTGTACTACTTAGCCATAACCATTATGATCATATGGATCTGGCCAGTCTGGAATGGCTGTACAACACTTTTGAGATGCCGATTTATACCGGTCTGGGTAATGCCTGGTATTTGCCAGAACATTATACCGTGCATGAAATGGACTGGTGGGAAAATGCCTTTTTTGAAGAGATCCGGATTGTCTATACGCCGGCTCAACATGCCTCAGGACGTGGCATGCGCGATCAGAACTGTGCACTTTGGGGAGGCTTTTCTTTATTACATGGTAAGGAACATTGTTTCTTTGCCGGAGATAGCGGCTACGCCTCGCATTTTAAAGAAATCCGTAAACGTCTGGGTGCACCGCGGATTGCCTTGCTTCCGATAGGAGCGTATGAGCCACGTGAACTGATGCGTGCGATCCATATGAATCCGGAAGATGCCTTTCATGCCCATCATGACTTACAGGCCAAATGTTCACTGGCGATTCATTACCGTACTTTTCAGCTCACGGATGAAGACCGGGATGCACCGGAACATGAGTTACATGAGATCATCAAGCATTCTTCCAAGTTGATTAATCCATTTTACTGCATACGGGAAGGCAAGCGGATTATTGTCTAAATGTTTTACTCTGTTCCTGTAGGATGAGTTGAATGGCCACTACAGAAAGCATCAGCATGGCGGTATTCATCACCACAGGATTGAATGCTGCAGTAAGTTGCAACGGGGCTGTGAATGCAATCAGCAGTAGTAATCCAGCAAGTCCGAGAATATTCAACCCATGCAAGAGTATGGACCGGTTCCATTTCAGAAAGCATAAGCCAAATAGCATTTCACATCCTCCGGAAAGCCCAACCAAGACTTTGGCCAGTGCCAGCTCAAAACCCATATTTTGCCAAATGTTAATTTCAGCGGGTGATTGGAACAGAATTTTTGGAATGAGTCCCTGATAGAGCCATAGTATGACCAAAGTCAGCTGGATAGTACGCAGTGGTTGTAGGAATACAGGTTTAGGATTCACGAACAGCTTCTTCCAGAAAATGACGTTTATTTTCGCTGGATGGAATCAGGCAATACTCGGTTTTGCCAAACAGCGTATAACGATTTAAAGCGACCACACGATACAGAAAATCCCGGATAAAACGCGGAACCAAATAACCTGCGCTCATTAAATTAAAGGGAAAACCGAGATGCTGCAGCGCCTTCAGTAATGCAGTCGATTCCGTATAGAGTGTGCCATCTTGAATGACGAGCATGGTGGTGTAATGTTCAGTGGACATCTGATAATGTTCGAGCAGTGCTGTACCTAAAGGCGATTGGGCGGAAACCAGTTTAAACTGTATCTTCTTATCGTATTGAATCACAAACCGTGCCCAGCCATTACAGACCACGCAAACAGCATCAAACACAATGATGTCGTGTTGTTGAATGATATCTTCAATATTCGGATGCATTGTTGTATTTCTTTTTGTGCTGACTTGCTTCTATAGTGCTTGATGCCGCAATAAAAAACCACCCGAAGGTGGTTTCTATACATGTCTAAACTGGCTTAGAGAAAGCTAGGCAAACCTTTGGCTGGATCGGTTTCACGTGCTGCTTGGGCATCTGCTACAGTCATGCCGAGTGCTTGTGCTACGCCTTCGCCGTAGGCTGGATCACAGCTATAACAGTTGCGGATGTGACGGTATTTGATGAAATCTAGTGCATCACCCATCGCTCCGGCCGTGTTATTAAACAGAGCCTGTTTCTGCTGGTCATTCATCAGGTTGAACAGGGCACGGGGTTGGCTGAAGTAATCATTGTCATCTTCACGGAAATCCCAGAAATCGGCATCACCGGTGATTTTCAATGGTGGCTCTCTGAATTCCGGCTGCTCCTGCCACTGGCTAAAACTGTTCGGCTCGTAATGTGGCAATGAACCATAGTTGCCATCCATGCGGCCTTGACCATCACGGCGGTTCGAATGTACAGGACAACGTGCAGCATTGACTGGAACCTGTGAATGATTCACGCCAACACGGTAACGCGCTGCGTCGGCATAGTTCACTAAACGTGCCTGTAACATACGGTCAGGTGAGTAGCTGATGCCCGGTACAAGATTACTTGGTGCAAAGGCTGCCTGTTCTACATCCTGGAAATAGTTTTCCGGATTGCGGTTCAGTTCGAATTCACCGACTTCAATCAGTGGATAATCGCCCTTTGGCCAGACTTTGGTCAGGTCAAATGGATGATAAGGCACTGTTTCGGCTTCCAGTTCTGGCATGACCTGAACGTACATTTTCCATTTTGGATAGTCACCACGTTCGATGGCATCAAACAGGTCGGTCTGGCTGCTTTCACGGTCTTTAGCAATCAAGTCTGCAGCTTCAGCATCGGTCAGGTTTTGAATACCTTGCTGGGTACGCATATGGAATTTTACCCAGAAGCGTTCATTCTTGGTATTGATAAAGCTGAAGGTATGGCTGCCAAAACCATGCATATGACGGTAACCAGTCGGGATCCCACGATCTGACATGACAATAGTCACTTGATGCAAAGCTTCGGGTAAGAGTGTCCAGAAATCCCAGTTATTGGTGGCACTGCGTTTGTTGGTTTTCGGGTCACGCTTGACTGCTTTATTCAGGTCAGGGAATTTGCGGGCATCCCGCAGGAAAAACACCGGGGTGTTATTGCCGACCAGATCCCAGTTGCCTTCTTCAGTATAGAATTTTAAGGCAAAACCGCGAATATCACGTTCTGCATCGGCTGCGCCACGTTCACCTGCCACCGTTGAGAAACGCGCAAACATTTCGGTTTTTTTGCCGACTTCAGAGAAAATTTTAGCGCGGCTATATTGGGTAATATCATTGGTCACGGTAAAGGTGCCGAAAGCACCTGAACCTTTGGCATGCATACGACGCTCTGGAATCACTTCACGGACAAAGTTGGCCAGTTTTTCATTCAGCCATAAATCCTGAGCAAGCAAAGGTCCACGCGCACCTGCCGTCATACTGTTCTGGTTGTCGACCACAGGCGCACCAGCTTCAGTGGTCAGGTGGGTGACAGGGCATTTTTTAAAATCTTGGCTCATCTTTCCTCTCCAAGTTTTGAATATCTTGTGTCGTTTATCTAGTATTCATAAAATATTGAGATATACGCTAATCAAATCAGGTTTCACTATATTTACAATATCTTTAAATAAAGGGTGTTACAGCACAAAACGGAATTCAGGATATAATTGAGTGAGCTCACTCAAAACGTATTTTTAAAGTTAATAAAGTTTAAAATATTGAAAATTAAATGGTTACTTTTAAAAAGTAACGGGTTTTCCACTCTCTGACAATATCAAATTCTATATATTTTGAATAACTCAAATAATGAATGGGATTAAACGAAAATAACAATATCTAAGTCCATAATATGTTTTTATCAAAGGATAAAAATAATAAGTGAAAAGTGTTATTTAAAATACATTTTATAACTGATTTATTTTAAATAGTTTTTTAATCAAGTTTTGTTGGTCTGAAGAAACCCATAAAAATAATGAATGGAATAAGGGTGTTTTCTGGCTATAGCTCGCATTTTTGCATACAGAAAATCCTATCCAGATGGTCTTTATTTTTAAAAAAGCATTGGCAAATATGCTTGAAAATTAGTCAGTCGGCCCTATAATTATCTCACTCCTTCCTCAAAATCACATAGAGAGTAAAATGGCCAAGAAAAAAACAGCCGAGCAGGTAGTGATCCACAATTTTGTGGCAAAACACATGCATGAAGTCAACAAAAGCCAGGTTTTTGTAGATCGAAAGAAAAATTTAAAACGTGGCTACAACAAGCACAGACAAGGGCGATATTCCATGGAAGATCGCCCTTTTTTAATGGCCGCTTAAGGTCTGTAAGGTGGCTGGGGACGACGTGGGGGCTGCTTAGGATTAGTTTTAACTGGAGAGAGCGGGGCGACAGGCCGGTTGTTACGAGTTTGCGAATATTGATTTGGATACCGGGATGATGTTGTCGATTCATCCGCGATTAAGTCATTAAAGAATTTATTGAGTTTGCTTTGCACTGGTGCTTCATGGTGAGGGGAATGAGGCTGTGGTCTGGCCTGCTGAAAACTGGCAAATTGATCTTTTTGTTGGTGATAGAGTCTGGCAGCAATGACGGAGGGGTCATCTCTGCCTAAACGCCGCCGTTGCGATGCCGAAATTTCAATGCCCAATAATGGAGTCATTTTAGGCCGATCGGCATAGCTCATTGCTCGATTGCTGGCGGGGCGTATATAAGATGAACCGGAATTATGAGCTTCTTTGCGGGCAGCCAAGGCCGGTGCAAGAATGACCACATAGAACACCGCAACAATCATGAACAGGATGACCAGAAATTCCATAACCACCTCTACCACTGTCGAGGGACTGGAAAAAGTCCCGTATTAGGCACTCACCATACGTGATGCAGATTTCACCATATCCCCTAAACCATGGGTTCTGAAATAATATTCTAACCAGCTTTTTACCATGAGCGGATTGTCCATTTTTAACACATGTTGCAGCAATTCCTGTGCATCACTCATCGGAACATGACAAATGGTTTTACGTACCCGCAAAATATTACTGGAACTCATCGACAGGGTATTAAAGCCCATGGCCATGAGCAAAACTGCAGACAGCGGATCGCCCGCCATTTCACCGCAGATACTGACCGGTTTTTCATTACGATGACAGTCCTGCACCAGACGGGTCAGGGCACGCAGTACTGCAGGGTGTAAATGTGAATAGACATTGGCTACCCGTGGATTATTGCGATCCACAGCCAACAGATATTGGGTCAGATCGTTGGAGCCGACCGAGAAGAAATCCACCAGTTCGGAAAATTCATCAATCTGATGAAGCACACTCGGCACTTCCACCATGATGCCGAGTTTTGGTTTATTTACCTTGACCTGTTCTTCTTCTTGAATCGCCGCATGATCACGTTCCAGCAGGTAGAGGGCTTCTTCGACTTCGCTGACACTGGTCACCATCGGCAGTAGAATATGCAGGTTATTCAGTCCGATGCTGGCCTTGAGCATGGCGCGAATCTGTGAAGAAAAAATTTCTGGATGATCCAGAGTAAAACGAATGCCGCGCCAGCCGAGTGCCGAATTTTCTTCTTCAATCGAGAAATACGGCAGGTCTTTGTCGGCCCCAATGTCCAGCGTTCGCATCACCACCGGTTTATTGGCAAAATGACTGAGTTGCTGACGATAAATCGCACGTTGTTCTTCCTCGCCCGGGAAGCGGTCACGCAACATAAACGGAATTTCAGAACGGTATAAACCGACACCTTTGGCACCGCGCTGCACGCCACGCACCACATCAATCATCAGGCCGGTATTGACATACAGTTTTACTGCGACGCCGTCCGGAGTAATTGCATCTTTGGTTTCGTACTGGCGCAAATCTTTGGCAATCTGTTCTTCTTCTTTTTGAATTTCTTTATAGCGACTGCGCAGGCGCCGTGGCGGATTAATAAAGACCCGACCCTGATGTGCATCGACAATCATCTCTACATCATCGAGGGTGTTGATCGGCAGCTCAGTCACACCGACCACAGTCGGAATACCGAGAGCACGTGCCACAATCACCATATGCGAGTTCATGGCACCTTCAGTGGTGACAATCGCGGCAATTTTATCCACGGGCAGTTCAACCAGTGCAGCCGTCGATATTTCCTCACCAATTAGAATACTTTCATCGGTCAGTTCACGGTGACTGGCATCGGCTTCCTGTAAGCGCGCCAGAATGCGGCGGCCCAGATCTTTTAAGTCCGCCACCCGCTCACGTAAATAATCATCTTCCATCTGGGAGAATTGTGCCACATGATTGTCAATGACAATTCGCACGGCGCCTTGTGCCCAGTGACCTTCACGAATAAAAGCCTTGATTTCTGCAGGCAGGGCATTTTCATCCAGCATACGCAAGAACACGCTAAACAGTGCGCGTTCCTCGGCCATCAACGCATCCTGCATTTTGTCATCTAGCGACTGGATTTCTTCGCGGACTGAATTCAGGGCGTTATCTAATAGCTCCAGTTCTTCGCTAATGTCATCCGCTTCACGGTCAGGGACTGCGGCAAGATCTGCTGGCGGATAGAGAATCACTGCACGACCTAAGGCAATACCACCCGAGCCAGAAACTCCCTGAAAGGTTTTATAGGCGGGCAGGTTGCTTGGCTTGCGGAATACATCGATATTGCCGACGGCATGGGCATGGGCGATGACGCCAGAAAGCTGCGCACAGAGTGTCACCAGAAAGGATTCAGCAGCTTCAGAAAAGTCCTGTGATTCTTTGTTCTGAACCACCAGCACACCCATCACCTTACGGCGATACATCACTGGCACACCGAGGAAGGAGTTATAAATTTCCTCACCGGTTTCAGGTAAAAACAGGAAGCGCTCGTGTTTAGGGGCATTGTCCAGATTGACAATTTCCTCACGCTGTCCAACCAGGCCCACCAGACCTTCGCCGGTCTGCAAAGACACATGGCCGACAGATTCTGCATTCAGGCCTTTAGACGCCATGAGCAGATAACGCTGATTGCGTTCGTCGAGCAGATAGATCGAGCAGACATCAACCTGCATGGCCTCGGCCACATGTTTGACCATGATGTCGAGCGATTCATGCAAACTGGTGGACGCATTGATCTCCTGAACAATACGTCTCAAGGTGTCCAGTTGCATATTCGACATAAGGTCTGCTCCGTCTATTCAGAATTTCAGTAATGAAGTTTATTTATAACAATAGCCGCGTAAAAAATCTGCATTATTTATGCGATTTTTTAAGGTTTTTGCTGGGGCAGTTGCTGACACAACTCCACCAAGGCTTTGCGGTAAACATCACGTTTGAAATTCACGACTTGACCGAGTGGGTACCAATAACTGACCCATTGCCATTGATCAAATTCGGGCGGATCAGACAGATTCAACTGAATATGCTGAACGGGGGCCGTGAGTTTGAGTAAAAACCACTTTTGTTTTTGACCGATACAGACCGGATCAGAGTCCGTACGAATGTATCGATGCGGCAAACGATAGCGCAACCAGCCTTTGGTTTGCGCGACTATCTGGACGTGTTCGGGCAATAAGCCAACTTCTTCTCTCAGCTCACGATAGAGTGCCTGCTCAGGGGTTTCTCCATATTGGATCCCGCCTTGTGGAAATTGCCATGCATTATGACCAATGCGTTTTGCCCATAAGACCTGTCCAGCATCGTTTGCCAAAATGATCCCGACATTCGGTCGGAAACCTTCAGAGTCGATCATTTGGCTACCTAAAAATTGTTTAATTTATGCCTTTGCCATCGGGGAGCATTATTTCGTTATCCAACTCGAAAAAAGCAAAGTTTAAAAATGTTAAAATTGCTATGATCTTAACGAATTTCTATCGACTAGCGGAGATAGATTTACAATTTTTTTCTTAAATTTCAGTTTTAACGAGTATTTTCATGAAATTGGCGCTATTTGATCTCGATCACACCTTGTTAAACACGGATTCGGATCATTCTTGGGGAGAGTTTTTGGTCAGTGAGGGCCTGGTCGATCCAGTTCAGCATCGCGCCATGAACGACAAGTTCTATGACGATTATAAAAAAGGCCAGTTAGATCCCTATGCCTATAATGAATTTGTGTTCCAGTTTCTGACCAAACATGACAATGATTATCTGGTTGAATTACATCAACTGTTCATGCAAAAAGTCATTCGTCCACAAATGCGTCCTGAAGGTTTTAAAGCCATTGAGCGCCACCGTGAAGCAGGGCATGCCTTAGTGGGTATTACCGCAACTTCAGACTTTATTACCGCCCCCATTTTTCGTGAATTCGGAATTACTGAAATTATTGCCACCAATGCTGAAGTCATTGATGGGAAATATACTGGTAAAGTCATCAATACAGCGTGCTATCAGCAAGGCAAGCTGGTGCGTCTGGAACAATGGCTAGAAGGTCGCGATGTAACCGAGTCTTGGGCCTATTCAGATTCGATTAATGACCGTTTCTTGCTGGAATATGCGGATCATGCCATTGCAGTCAATCCGGATGATCGCTTGGAAACTCTAGCCCAAGAACAGGGTTGGGAAATACAGGACTGGTCGATATAACTAGTCCAGCTTTATTAATGTGATTTATTTAGCACAACTTCGGTTGTGCTTTTTATTTGCCTCAATGGAATATTAATGTTTTTTCACAGTCCGGCTGAATCAGACATGCTATGCTCGAAAAACAGGACATGATAACAATAGTAGATTCTGAGGTATGAGATATGACTCACGTTCGACCGCGTATGACACATCTGTTCCAACAGCTTGGCTTGGATGCCAGTGCAGAAGGTATTGCAACATTTATTCACGAGCATCAATTGCATAAAGATCTGACTTTACTGGATGCGCCGTATTGGTCAGAGGCACAACGTCAATTTTTAAGCGAGAAAATAGCATCTGATGGCGAATGGGCGATTGTGGTAGATCAACTCAATGAATCCTTACATGAAAATTCAACCAGTGAAGGATGATTAAAAAGCCAATCGTATGATTGGCTTTTTTAGGCCATCACCTTACCTTTAGCGAATCCGTTTCCAGATCGTGACTTGTGACAGCGTGTGTTGATACTTTCTGGCCGTTTCCCGAATCACAAAAGGCATATCTTGGGGTTCGGCCACCAATTCAAAGTGCTGGGTTAAAATGTTGGAAATACCAGCCAAGGTCGTGATGTTTTCCCCATCCTGCTGAAAACCGCCCAACCATTCACTACGCGCCGTATGTTCTTCCAGCCAGGTATAAGGTGAACTCAGCATTAAAATGCCACCTATATTCATACGTTTATGAATCTGCACCAAAAAGTCTTTCGGATGATGCAAACGGTCAATCAGGTTCGCCGCCAGAATAAAATCATAGCCGCTAAAATGTGCTTTCAGGTTGCAGGCATCTGCCTGAAAAAATTCCGTTTTAGATGCAAGCTGATCCAAAGCGACATCTTCAAGTGAACAGCTTTTTTCTTCGCTTAATTCACCTTCTAGTGGCAGTTGATAACGTACCCTGTGGCCTTGGGCCAAATAAACTGCCTGTTGGATAAAGCGTGCAGAAAAGTCCAGACCGGTCACTTGATCAAAATAGCGTGCCAGTTCAAAGCTGGCGCGGCCGGTAGCACAGCCAATATCTAAGGCACGATGACATGGCGTTTGCTGAAAATAGGGTTGTGCCAGATGGACCAGTGTTTTGGCAAAGTTGGCAACACCAAAATATTCATCACCGTACTGGAATTCCAGATATTGGGAGACCAGCTGGTCGCTTTCATAGTTCGAAGGGAAATGTTGCAGTGCCTGATCAGAGGCGACGTAGCGAAAACCGGCATGCTGAAAGAAATGCCGTCTGAAGGCATAACGGGAACTATATAGGGCTTCATTGCCCGCCGAAATCCAGGAGCCACCTTTCATCAGGTTATGGCGGCCGTCAAAGGTCGGTGTGCTGAAATCATCATAAAACGGATGCACCTGAAAACCCTGAAATGGATAGATCGGAGTTTCAGTCCATTGCCAGACATTGCCCTGAATATCGTAAAAATCGCCCTGCTTGAAATGATCGACCGGACAGGAACTGGTACCGTATTTCAATTCAATATTGGCCTGTTCAGGACTCGGTAAATCTGAATCCAGATCGGAAACCGCATACAGGCGATACCATTCATCTTCAGTCGGCAAGCGAATGGTTTTTTCCAGCTGTTGCGATTTCCACTGACAAAAGGCCTTGGCTTCATGATAATTCACTTCTACCGGCCAGTCCCAAGACATCGGCACTTCTTCCAGCATCAGTCGCAATGACCAGCCTAATTCAGTTTTGCGCCAGAAACAGGGATGAGCAGCTTGTGAAAATTGCAGCCAGCCTAGACCTTCTTCACTCCAGTATTGTTCGGTCTGATAACCTTGTGCTTCGACAAAGGCCAGAAATTCCTGATTCGATACCAGATATTTGGAAGCTGCAAAAGCCGCTACCTGCGCTTCATGCTGGCCGTATTCATTGTCCCAGCCATAAAATGGATCGTTAAAATATTTCTGCAAAAGCACCTTGCCGTTAGGTACCTCCAGTAAGTGGTTATCCGGAGCTATACCGGTAATGATATTGGCGCGCCACTGCGGATGCTGGCGTACATGTTCCAAAGCATGCTGGCGAATCAGCACGGAAGAAGTTTCCAGATGAATCCGTTCATGTTCGATGCCCATAATGACCGTCCACCACGGATTTTGCCAGTTTAAGGGCAGAGTCAGCGGAGCATGCTCAAGAATATTCAAAATCAGGGCACGTACCTGATGCCGATAATCACGGACTTCCTGCACACTGGGCCAGTCATAATGTACTTCGTCCAGGTCATCCCAGCTCATCTCGTCCACACCGATTGCAAAGATACTTTCAAAATGCGGATTTAAGCGTTCGCTAATTAGCTTGCTGAGCAGTAGTTTATTGACAAAAAAAGTGGCGGTATGCGCAAAATAAAAAATTAGCGGATGACGTAAAGTAATTGGTTTGATGAAAAAAGCATCTTCATGCTTGAGGCATTCAAACAGTTGCTCATAGGTGTCAAAGGTATTCAGGAAATATTCGCGCAGGCCGTGCCGGGCAGTCTGTTCATTGGCAAAATCAAGTGCCGGCGTGGGCAGCAGCATCGGTTTGGCCGAAAGCCATAGGCTGCTTGTATTGGTTTTGTCTTGAGAGTGGGATTTTAGGGGAGAATCGAGCTGCATCCGTCAGGCTCCATCGAATAGTTTAAGCATTCCTCTGCACTGCAAAAGAATGGAATTGTCTTAAAAATACTCGAAAGATATCGCCAGATGGGGTGTATTTAGGTAACAAAATGCTGCACCGTTTTGGATGCAGCATGTTCAGGAACAGCTTAAATAGACAGCGAGGCGCCTTGCATGAGCTGAACCAAAGCCTGTGCCGCTTTGGACTGCGTACGACCCGGATGCCAGACCATGCCCAAGCGACGGTTCATTTCCAGATTAATATCTAGTTGGTGAAGGTCATGATTGACCAAAGTTTTTGGCAGTACCGACCAGCCTAAGCCAATCGATACCAGCATCCGGATTGATTCCAGCGGATTATTGCTCATACTGACTTTCGGTTTAATACCCTGTTTTTCAAATTCGGCCAAAGTAATTTGCGAGGTATAGGTCTGTGATGATGGCAACAGGCTTGGATAGTCGAGCAAATCTTCCAGACACAGATTTTTTTGCTGTGCCAGCGGATGAAACGGTGCCACCACAAAGACCAGAGGATCATTCCAGATGGTTACGTAATTCAGACGCGCATCACCACGGGGCGGCAAGGTTAAAAATGCCAGTTCCAGATCGCCGGCAATTACCTGTTCATGTGCTTGCTCGGAATCAACAAAATGCACATCCAGGGTCACGTCCGGATATTCCTGGACATAATGGCGCAAATGACTCGGCAGATGATGCAGGCCAATATGATGACTGGTACCAATTTTTAGTTTGCCCTGTACCTGACCCTGTTCATGGCTCAAGGTATAATGAATATCACCGAGTTCATTCAGCCAGTTTTTCACTTTAGGCAACAGAGAGTGCGCCGCGTGGGTGGCCTGTACACCACGTCCGGCAGATTCAAACAGCTTGACCCCAAAGTATTCTTCCAGACTGTGAATACGTTTGGTGACAGCAGGCTGGGTAATGAAGAGCTGATCTGCGGCCAGAGAAATCGAACCGGTTTCCATGACTTTCACGAAGGCTTCAAAGGCTGCGAGATTCATCTTAATCACCTATAAAGAATTTTTATGTGTAAATATATTATTGTTATATTTTAAGAATAAATCAAAGTAAAATTAGCTCATCTATGTTGCAGTGCTGAATTACTATACATTTTCAAAGCCTTGGCATTTTAAAAACTAAAAAAGACCACCTATAAAGGCAGTCTTTCATCAGGAACCTCGACTGAAGAGTTTAGACGGTAATGTCCTCATTCTGCTGTTGGTCATTACGCTCCCAGATTTTTTCATGGAAGAAGAAAGCCACTGCCTGTACCGTTGGCTCTAATAAACTTAAGGCAATGGCCATGGTCAAACTGCCGGTTACCAAGTAACCCACAATCATCGCCACAGTAATGTGCATAATGTAGTAGCTGAAGGTCTTTTTGAACATGCGCTGGTTGTTGTCTACAAAGCGTTGAATATGTGCCATGTCGAAGTTCCTTAAAAATAATCTCTGTCGATGAAGAAATAATAATAATTCTCATTTGATTTGTAAAAGGGAATATTTTTTATAACTTAATCGGAAAATTAGATTTATGACAATATAGCTAAAGCATGATTTGATTCAGCTTTTAAAAGATTCCAAAAAGTTTTTTAACTGATAAAAATGATAAATTAGATTTATGTGATTGCAGCGATATAATCAAAATCAGAGAAAGAATTTACCCAGTCCAGTGGAGTACATCGACATGGCAGGCGCAACCCAAACAGCAAAAACATTATATGATAAATTGTGGGACGACCATTTAGTAACGCAACGTGATGATGGTTCTGCCTTACTGTACATCGACCGTCACTTATTACATGAAGTGACTTCTCCACAGGCCTTTGAAGGTTTGCAATTGGCCGGGCGCAAGCCATGGCGTTTAAGCGCGAATATTGCCACACCGGATCATAACGTACCGACCTCGAAAAAAGAGCGTGAACAGGGTGTTGCCGGAATTGAAGATGAAACCTCGCGCATCCAGGTACAAACTTTGGATGATAACTGCAAGACCTTTAATATTGTTGAATTTGATATTAATGATATCCGTCAGGGCATCGCGCATGTGGTCGGGCCGGAGCAAGGCTTGACCTTGCCGGGCATGACTGTGGTCTGTGGTGATTCGCATACAGCAACCCATGGTGCTTTTGGCTGCTTGGCGCACGGTATCGGTACATCAGAAGTTGAACATGTATTGGCGACCCAATGTCTGGTTCAAAAGAAGATGAGAAACATGTTAGTGCGCGTTGACGGCAAATTAGGTCAAGGTGTGACACCAAAAGATGTAGTCTTGGCGATTATTGGCAAGATTGGTACCGCAGGTGGTACAGGCCACGCGATTGAATTTGGTGGGCAGGTGTTCCGTGACATGTCAATCGAAGGTCGTATGACCGTGTGTAATATGGCGATTGAAGCCGGTGCACGCGTGGGTATGGTCGCTGTCGATGACAAGACTATTGAATATGTTAAAGGCCGTCCTTATGCGCCGACTGCAGAACAGTGGGATCAGGCTGTTGCTTACTGGAATACTTTACATTCAGATGATGACGCATACTTTGATACGGTTGTCGTGTTGCAAGGTGAAGAAATTGAGCCACAAGTGTCTTGGGGAACTTCTCCTGAGATGGTGATTCCAGTGTCTCAAGCAGTACCGACTTTAGAACAAGCCAAAGACGATGTACAACGCAATGACTGGAACCGTGCTTATCAATATATGGGCTTAAATGCCGGTCAGGCCTTGGCTGAGATTCAGCTGGATCGTGTCTTTATCGGTTCGTGCACCAATTCGCGTATTGAAGATATCCGTGCTGCAGCCGAAGTGATCAAAGGTCGCAAAGTCGCATCTTCAATCAAACAGGCGATGGTGGTTCCGGGTTCGGGTCTGGTGAAAGCTCAGGCAGAAGCGGAAGGCTTGGACAAGGTATTTGTAGAGGCAGGCTTCGAATGGCGTGAACCTGGCTGTTCAATGTGCCTGGCAATGAATGCAGACAAGTTGCAACCGGGAGAGCATTGTGCCTCGACTTCGAACCGTAACTTTGAAGGTCGTCAGGGCAATGGCGGTCGTACTCATCTGGTGAGTCCAGCCATGGCAGCCGCTGCTGCGATTGCAGGTCACTTTGTTGATGTTCGTTCATTTTAATTGGTACGTAGGAGCACAGACATGAAAGCTTATACCGTTGAACAAGGTATCGTTGCACCTTTAGACCGTGCCAATGTCGATACAGATTTAATTATTCCAAAACAGTTTTTGAAATCGATCAAACGTACCGGTTTCGGTGACAATTTGTTTGATGAATTACGTTACTTGGATGAAGGTTATCCAGGTCAGGACAATTCAGTTCGTCCGATCAATCCGGACTTTGTCTTGAACCAGCCACGTTATCAGGGTGCGTCTATTTTAATTTCACGTGCCAACTTTGGATGTGGTTCTAGCCGTGAACATGCGCCGTGGGCTTTGAGTGAATACGGTTTCCGTACTGTTATTGCGCCAAGCTTTGCCGATATTTTCTTTAATAACTGTTTTAAAAACGGTATGTTGCCCGTGATTTTGGCTGAAGATATTGTTGAGCAGTTATTTAAGGAATGTGCGGCAGATGAAGGCTATCAACTGACCATTGACTTGCAGGCACAAGAAGTTCGCACCCCTACAGGTGAAAGCTTTAAGTTCGAAGTCGATCCATTTCGCAAGCATTGCCTGTTAAATGGTCTGGATGATATTGGCTTAACTTTGCAGGTGGCGGATGATATTCGTGCCTATGAAGAAAAAACCAAACAATCGCGTCCTTGGGTATTTGCCGAAATTCATGGATAAATCAGTAAAAATTGTCATGGCATGACTGCGATGCCCTTGCTAATATCGGAAGATTATTGAGTTTTTTGATTGGGTAAGACAGACATTATGGCGAATTATTGGAAACAGTGGCTTGCTTTAAGTTCAGTATCGGTGCTGTTGACTGCATGTCAAAGCATCGACACGATGAAACTCAAACATGCCAAAGAAAATACTGAGAGCAAAAGCAATGCCCTGATCTACTGTACAGGGACGCCAGATTGTCAGTTCGAACGCTTCAATCAGACCATTATTGTCAACGCCGACAATGGCCGCATCAGTGATGAGGCGCTGAAGCAGAAACTGGTGCGCTTGCAGGCCAAAAATTTAAATCAGGCCAATCCGATTTATTTATCTGTGCCGGCAGGACAGCATGAACTGGTCGTGCGTTTTTATCCGATCAGTAAGGATAAAGCGGAAACTTTACATGTATTCCATCGTTTTCAGGCCAATAACCGCTATAGCTTAAAAATGTTTCGTGACCGTAGTGCGCGTAGCAGCAGTTTATTAAATTCTTCGGCGCCGGATCCGCTTTGCGTAGATCTGGTACAAGAGCAAAAAACCATTCGTCGTTTTTGCAAACCCTATAATGCAGTCACCGGGATTGCAGAGTTTGTAGAAAAGAAAATTTAACCTCTGTCAGGTCTGAATCTGACGTTTTAAACGGAAAATCTCATGTCTAAACAAATTTTGATTTTAGCTGGTGACGGCATCGGCCCTGAAATTGTAAAAGCCGCAGAGCAAGTACTCACACGCGTAAATGAAAAATTTAATCTTGATTTGACATGGGAACAGGGCTTACTCGGTGGTGCAGCCATTGATGCACATGGTTCACCGTATCCAGACGTGACCTCTGAACAGGCCAAAAAAGCCGATGCGATTTTACTTGGTGCCGTGGGCGGTCCAAAATGGGATACGATTGAGCGTTCAATTCGTCCGGAACGTGGTTTATTGAAATTACGTAGTGAACTGAACCTGTTTGCCAACTTGCGCCCAGCGATTCTTTATCCGCAACTGGCTGATGCTTCAAGCTTAAAACCTGAAATCGTAGCGGGTCTGGATATTCTGATTGTGCGTGAATTAACGGGTGGTATTTACTTCGGTCAGCCACGCGGTATTCGTGAACTGGAAAATGGCGAGAAGCAAGGCTATAACACTGACGTTTATTCAGAGTCTGAAATCAAGCGTATCGCCAAAGTCGCCTTTGAAATGGCCAACTTGCGCGGTGGTAAAGTGTGTTCAGTGGATAAAGCCAATGTGCTTGAAGTGACTGAGCTGTGGAAACAGACAGTGACTGCGCTGAAAGATGCCGAATACCCTGAAATTAATTTATCGCATATGTATGTCGACAATGCCGCAATGCAACTGGTGCGTGCGCCAAAGCAGTTTGACGTGATTGTCACCTCGAATCTGTTCGGTGATATCCTGTCTGATGAAGCTGCGATGTTGACCGGTTCAATCGGCATGTTGCCATCGGCATCTCTGGATGAAAATGGCAAGGGCATGTATGAGCCTTGTCATGGTTCTGCACCAGATATCGCCGGTCAAAACCTGGCAAATCCATTGGCAACGATTCTTTCGGTGGCGATGATGCTGCGTTATACCTTCCGTGAAGAAGCCGCTGCTAAAGCCATTGAAGATGCAGTAGGTCAGGTCTTGGATCAAGGCTTGCGTACGGCAGATATCATGTCTGAAGGCATGCAAAAAGTCGGTACGGTTGAAATGGGTCAAGCAGTCGTTGCTGCATTGAGCTAAGCCTGTTTTGATTCAAAAAAACGCAGCCTTGAGCTGCGTTTTTTTATAATAGAAATTTCAAAGCTTAAACCCCTTAACAGGTTCGGCCTGTGGTGCGTACCGCGGTCGCAATATTATCTTTGAGTAAGAAGGTGATTTTACATTGCAATTTGACGTCGTAGCCGCCGGCAGGACTTACTGACACTGGAATCGGTACAGTGCCTGTTCCTGTGGCAGGAAACTGCGCTACAGGCAAAGGAATGGTAATGGGGCGTTGTACCACATAGCTTAATTGCTTGGCGCTGCGTTCAGGCCCACTGATCTGCTGGTAACCTAAACGTTTTAGATCCAGAGTTTGATCGATCAGTTGGCTGCTTTGCCCAATGAACTGTTGTAAATAGGCATCACGCTGTGCAGTCGTTGAGGAGGTGGTGCTGCATGCACTAAGCAAACCCAAGGCTGTGCAGCATGCTAAAATCAGTGTGAACTTCATGAGTTATCCTCACACCAAATAAAATGAGTGTAAGCGCATTCCATGCAAAAATACTGTTGTGATTTGATACACGGTAGAAGTTTAGCGTGGTGAGGTTGATCCCTGATTTAATTAGATACAGGCTTTGAACTCGATGAGTACAGCTTAGCAAGCTCTACCGGTATAGCGGATGGCTTGAACAATTTCATCTTTTAGGTCAAACCAGATTTGGCATTTCATCTCAATGTTATAACCACCATTTGAGGGCATCGGCATTGGTGCACCGATCGAGATACTCTGACTAATATTCGGCGTGCCCATCGGAATATTCATATCCCGAAAAATAGTGTAGCTGAGAGATTCTGCGGTTTGAATCGGTTGCTGGGAGGTCTTGAATCCCATTGCGCGAAGATCAAGCTGGCTACGAACCTGTGCTGCAGTTTGACCCACATAAGGTTGTAGAGACTGATGCAGATGCTGATTGCCGCCGGTAGCGCACGCAACGAGAAACAAGCTGGAAAGTAGGGACAAGCATTTCATATTCATTGTTTTTATACCTGTTGTTTTAATTCAATGAATAGTTGTGAATTTATAAGACTGTGTCAAATTATTTTATTGATTGATAAATAATTCAAG
>NZ_JAUZUU010000013.1:0-66741 GCF_031844225.1 Acinetobacter sp. RRD8 | reverse complement strand
ATAGAATAAGACAAGCAGGTTGGAGTTTAGGCTCCAACTTGTTGTTTTGCAGGTCAGTAGTTCAATTGGTAGAGCGTCGGTCTCCAAAACCGAATGTTGGGGGTTCGAGTCCCTCCTGACCTGCCAAGTTTTTAAAAAGACGCTTGATGTCGGCAAAATTGGTCATATAATAAGTCGCGAAACCTACGACGAGTACAAAAATGTCGAATGAAAAATCACGCGACGCATTAGGCGAAGCGGCAATTCCTCAAAGAAATAATCCTGCAGTAGATGTAAGTTCTGGTTCTCCATTAGACATGGTTCTATGGGTTATCGCCTTGATTTTATTGGTTGGTGCAATGATGGTAAACCAATATTTACCAGCGTATTGGGCACCTGCGAATGATGTTTGGGTGCGCGTTGGGGTGATTTTGGCTTGTATCGTTGCAGCATTCGGTTTATTATACGCCACCCATCAAGGCAAAGGCTTTATTCGTCTGCTGAAAGATGCACGAATTGAGTTGCGTCGAGTGACCTGGCCTACCAAACAAGAGACTATGTCCACATCTTGGCAAGTTCTTGTTGTAGTCGTAATTGCATCCATTTTATTGTGGTGTTTTGACTATATTTTAGGCTGGTTAATGAAGTTTATTATCGGGTAAGAGAGCTATGAAACGTTGGTACATTATTCATGCCTATTCAGGTTATGAAAAACAAGTGATGCGTTCGCTTAATGATCGAATCCAGCGTAGCGCTGTTGCCGATAGCTTTGGTGAAGTCCTTGTTCCTACCGAAGAAGTGGTAGAAATGAAGGATGGCAAGAAGCGTAAATCAGAGCGTAAGTTCTTTCCTGGCTATGTTCTAGTCGAAATGGAAATGAACGATGATACTTGGCACATTGTTAAAGAATGTCCAAAAGTTTTAGGTTTTATTGGTGGTACGGCTGAAAAACCGGCACCGATTACGCAAAAAGAAGCTGATGCGATTCTTGCGCGTGTACGCAATACTGGCGAAGCACCTCGTCCTAAGACGATGTTTGAACCAGGCGAAGAATTACTCGTAGTTGACGGTCCATTCACCGACTTTAAAGGTGTGGTGGAAGAAGTTCAGTACGAAAAGTCGCGTTTAACGCTGACCATTAATGTATTTAACCGACCAACTCAAGTTGAATTGGAATTTCGTCAAGTCGAAAAATCAGTCTAATTTGTATGGGTTGAAAACGCCCGACTTATTTATAAGTCAGGCATTGTTGTTGTAACGGTATCGTTACTTGAAATCATTGGGGAGCCTTCACCGGCGTTTGCACCCAGAGGTAATTTGAAATGGCTAAGAAGATTGACGGCTATATCAAGCTGCAAGTTCCAGCTGGTAAAGCGAATCCATCTCCACCGATTGGTCCTGCACTAGGTCAACGTGGTGTGAACATCATGGCATTCTGTAAAGAATTCAATGCTGCTACACAAAAAGTTGAAGCTGGTCTGCCAATTCCAGTCGTGATCACTGTGTACAACGACAAGTCGTTCACATTCATCATGAAAACTCCACCTGCTGCTGTTCTTCTTAAGAAAGCTGCTGGTATCCAGAAGGGTTCAGCTGTACCTAACAAAACTAAAGTTGGTAAGTTGACTCGTGCTCAAATCGAAGAAATCGCGACTACTAAAGAACCAGATTTGACTGGTGCTGATTTAGACGCACGTGTACGTACCATTGCTGGTTCTGCGCGTTCTATGGGCTTGGAAGTGGAGCTTTAAGACATGGCTAAATTAACTAAACGTCAAAAAGCGATTGTAGCTGCTGTAGAAGCACACAAAGTTTACACGCTAGAAGAAGCTGTTGCAGTTTTAGAGAGCCTTCCAGCTCCTAAATTCAAAGAATCTCTAGATATCGCGGTAAACCTAGGTGTTGATCCTCGTAAATCTGACCAAGTTGTTCGTGGCGCGACTACACTTCCTGCAGGTACTGGTAAGACTGTACGTGTAGCTGTATTCGCTCAAGGCGCTGCTGCTGAAGCTGCTAAAGCTGAAGGCGCAGACGTTGTTGGTTTCGACGATCTTGCTGAAAGCATCCAAGCGGGTAACCTTGACTTTGACGTAGTAATTGCTGCTCCAGATGCAATGCGCGTTGTAGGTAAACTTGGTACGATCCTTGGTCCACGTGGCTTAATGCCAAACCCTAAAGTGGGTACTGTAACTCCTGACGTTGCTACTGCAGTTAAAAATGCAAAAGCTGGTCAAGCACGTTACCGCGTAGACAAAGCTGGTATTATCCATGCTGCGATCGGTCAAGTAGGTTTTGAAGCTGCTGCTGTTCGTCAAAACGTTGAAGCACTTGTTGCTGACTTGAAACGTTTGAAACCTGCTACGTCTAAAGGCGTATACATTCAAAAGATCACTTTGAGCTCTACTATGGGTCCTGGTTTGATCGTTGATGTAGCAAACGTTTCTAAATAAGTCTCGACTTATTACAGAATTTTAAAGCCCTGAGTAAGTTTTAAAGCGCTGCTTTAAAACTTACGCAAGAAACGCTCCGTCGTATTTTGCAAACTTAGGCAAACTTTGAATTGATAAATGAAAATTTATCAGCGTCAAAGACCGCGGGCGAGGGGAGTTTTATGCTTCTCTCTTAATAGCCCAGCCTGCGTAGACGCGGTGGTGTGATTTGTTCATCCTCCGCGTGTGAGTCCAGTGATGGTCTTGCGAATTGGGAGTGTACTTCGCGTAAGTACATAAATCACCGTTAGGAGGTTTTACAATGGCTCTTCTTATCGAAGGCAAAAAACAGATCGTAGCTGAAGTAGCTGAAGTTGCTTCTACTGCATTTGCTGCTGTTGTTGCTGACTACCAAGGTTTGACTGTAGAGCAGTTAACTACTCTACGTGTTGAAGCGCGTAAACTTGGTGTTACTACACGTATCGTTCGTAACACTTTGGCTAAACGTGCTCTTCAAGATACTCAATTCAATATCTTGAACGACAACCTTGTTGGCCCAACAATCTTAGCTTTCTCGAATTCTGAAGACGACATGGGTGCTGCTGCACGTTTGTTCGAAGAATTCGCTAAAACTAATAAAGCATTTGAACTTAAAGCTGCTGCATTTGATGGCAAACTTTATCAAGGTGCAGAAGTTAGCGTAATCGCGAATCTTCCGAACCAAGAGAAAGCGCTTACTATGCTTGCAAACGTTCTTCAAGCTCCTATTTCGAAATTGGGCCGCTTACTTACAGCGCTTCAAGAGAAAAACGAGTCAGAAGCTGCTTAAGCTCAAACTTAAACACACATCATTCAATACCCATTTGGAGTTAATCTCATGGCTTTAACAAACGAAGAAATCCTAAACGCAGTTGCTGAAAAAACTGTTCTTGAACTTGTTGAACTTATCTCTGCTTTCGAAGAGAAATTCAATGTATCTGCTGCTGCTGTAGCTGTTGCTGCTGGTCCAGCTGCTGCTGCTGCTGAAGAACAAACTGAATTCAATGTTGAATTGACTTCTTTCGGCGCGAACAAAGTTGCTGTAATTAAAGCAGTTCGTGAAGCGACTGGCCTTGGCTTGAAAGAAGCTAAAGACATGGTTGAAGGCGCTCCTGCAGTTCTTAAAGAAGGCGTTTCTAAAGAAGAAGGCGAAGAGCTTAAGAAGAAACTTGAAGAAGCTGGTGCTACAGTTACTCTTAAGTAATTTCTTAAGGGAGCCGGTTTTTTTATAATCGGCTCCAAAAATTGGCTGATGGCTCTTGGGTCATCAGCCTTTTTGCGTTACAATAATCGGCTCGATTTTTGTTTGCATGATATAAAAATCATACAAATTGAAAATAAACATAATGAACAAACGTTTACCAATATTTTTCATTAAAAAATATTGATAAGCGTTTTAATACCACTAAAAATTGCAGCATTTGTAAAGAGTGGTGGCCATATCGGCCAGCGTAATTCCTTCTGAGCCCGTTCTGCAGGCGGGCTTGGTTTACACTTTCCGAGGACTCCAGATGGCATACTCATATACCGAAAAGAAACGGATCCGTAAGAATTTTGGTAAATTGCCTAGCGTCATGGATGCTCCGTACTTGCTCGCGATTCAAGTCGACTCGTACAGAACATTCTTACAAGATGGCAAATCACCAAAAAACCGCGAAGATATCGGTCTCCAAGCCGCATTTCGTTCAGTTTTTCCTATTGAAAGTTATTCTGGCAATGCTGCTTTAGAATTTGTTGAGTATAGTCTTGGTAAGCCTGAGTTTGATGTACGCGAATGTATTCTTCGTGGCTCAACTTATGCAGCACCAATGCGTGTAAAAATTCGTTTGATCCTGAAAGATCGTGAAACGAAGTCAATTAAAGATGTACGTGAACAAGAAGTCTATATGGGCGAAATGCCATTGATGACGGATAACGGTACCTTTGTAATTAACGGTACCGAGCGTGTGATCGTGTCACAATTACACCGTTCACCAGGCGTATTCTTTGACCACGATAAAGGCAAGACTCACTCAAGTGGTAAAGTCCTTTATTCAGCGCGTATTATTCCTTACCGTGGTTCATGGTTAGACTTTGAATTCGATGCCAAAGACCTGGTCTATGTACGTATTGACCGTCGTCGTAAATTGCTTGCGACTGTGGTGCTTCGTGCCTTGGGTTATAGCAACGAAAACATTCTCGACATGTTCTACGAGAAAGTACCTGTGTATCTTGACATGGGTAGCTACCAGATTGACCTGGTGCCTGAACGTCTGCGTGGCGAAATGGCACAATTTGACATCCTGGACAAGGATGGCAAGGCAATTGTTGAGCAAGGTAAACGTATCAATGCGCGTCATGTACGTCAAATGGAAGCTTCAGGTCTTGAAAAACTTGCAGTGCCAGATGAGTACCTGTATGAGCGTATCACTGCTGAAGACATCCCATTAAAAGATGGTGATGTGATTGCAGCCAATACTGTATTAAGCCATGAAATCATGGTGAAAATTGCAGAAGGCGGCGTGAAGCAGTTCAATATTCTGTTCACCAATGATATCGACCGCGGTTCATTTGTTGCAGATTCTCTACGTGCAGATACAACGAGCAATCGTGAAGAAGCATTGGTAGAAATCTACAAAGTGATGCGTCCGGGCGAACCACCAACCAAAGAAGCTGCTGAAAACTTATTCAACAACTTGTTCTTCTCTTCTGAACGTTATGACTTGTCTCCAGTTGGTCGTATGAAGTTCAACCGTCGTTTGGGTCGTCCTTATGAAGTGGGTACAGACCAGAAGTCGCGTGAAGTTGAAGGCATTCTCTCGAACGAAGATATCACTGATGTATTAAAAACATTAGTTGAAATCCGTAACGGTAAAGGTGAAGTCGACGATATCGATCACCTGGGTAACCGTCGTGTTCGTTCTGTTGGTGAAATGACAGAAAACCAATTCCGTGTAGGTCTGGTTCGTGTTGAACGTGCTGTTAAAGAACGTTTAAGCCAAGCTGAAACTGACAACCTGTCTCCGCAAGATTTGATCAATGCGAAACCTGTTGCTGCTGCAATTAAAGAATTCTTTGGTTCAAGCCAGTTGTCTCAGTTTATGGACCAAAACAACCCGTTATCTGAGATTACGCACAAACGTCGTGTTTCTGCGCTTGGTCCCGGCGGTTTGACGCGTGAACGTGCAGGCTTTGAAGTACGTGACGTACATCAAACTCACTACGGTCGTGTATGTCCAATTGAAACACCGGAAGGTCCAAACATTGGTTTGATCAACTCGCTTTCTGTTTATGCGAAATGTAACAACTTTGGTTTCCTGGAAACCCCATACCGTAAAGTTGTTGATGGTCGTGTAACAGATGAAGTTGAATACCTTTCTGCGATTGAAGAAGTAGGCACTGTCATTGCACAGGCCGATTCTGCAATGGATAAAGATGGTAATTTAACAGAAGAGTTTGTATCTGTTCGTCATCAGGGTGACTTCGTACGTATTCCTCCTGAAAAAGTAACGCATATGGATGTATCTGCTCAGCAGGTCGTATCTGTAGCAGCATCACTGATTCCATTCCTAGAACACGATGATGCCAACCGTGCATTAATGGGTTCGAACATGCAACGTCAGGCAGTTCCGACGTTGATTGCTGACAAGCCGCTTGTTGGTACCGGTATGGAAGCGAACGTAGCACATGACTCAGGTGTATGTGTGATCGCTCAGCGTGGTGGTCGTATCGAGTTTGTTGATGCGTCTCGTGTGGTTATTCGTGTGAATGAAGACGAAATGATCGCAGGTGAAGCAGGTGTAGATATCTACAACCTGATCAAATACACCCGTTCGAACCAGAACACTTGTATCAACCAGAAAGTTCTTGTGAACCTGGGCGATAAAGTAGGTCGTGGTGATGTACTGGCTGATGGTCCATCAACAGATGGCGGTGAGCTGGCATTGGGTCAAAACATGCGCGTTGCGTTTATGACCTGGAATGGTTACAACTACGAAGACTCGATCTTGTTATCTGAGCGTGTACTTCAGGAAGACCGTTTAACGTCTATTCATATCCAGGAATTGTCATGTGTTGCACGTGATACCAAACTGGGTGCGGAAGAAATCACTGCTGATATTCCGAACGTAGGTGAAGCTGCTCTGTCTAAACTGGACGAGTCAGGTATTGTTTACATCGGTGCTGAAGTAACTGCTGGCGATATCCTGGTTGGTAAAGTAACCCCTAAAGGTGAAACACAGCTTACTCCAGAAGAAAAATTGCTACGTGCAATCTTCGGTGAAAAAGCGGCTGACGTAAAAGACTCATCTTTACGCGTTCCATCAGGTACTAAAGGTACAGTCATTGACGTTCAAGTGTTTACACGTGACGGTCTTGAAAAAGACGAACGTGCTCAAGCAATTGAAAAAGCGCAATTGGATGCATACCGTAAAGACTTGAAAGAAGAATTCAAAATCTTCGAAGAAGCTGCACGTGAACGTGTAATCCGTCTACTGAATGGCCAAGAGTCGAATGGTGGCGGTACAACTAAACGTGGCGACAAACTGTCTGAAGACGTGTTGTCTGGTTTAGAGCTTGTTGATCTTCTTGAAATTCAACCAGTTGATGAAGCAATTGCTGAACGTTTAACTCAAATTCAAGTGTTCTTGAAAGAGAAGAGCTTCGAAATTGACGAGAAATTTGCTGAGAAAAAACGCAAACTTTCGACTGGCGATGAACTGACGACTGGCGTATTGAAAGTAGTTAAAGTTTATCTTGCTGTAAAACGTCGCATCCAACCGGGTGATAAGATGGCGGGTCGTCACGGTAACAAAGGTGTTGTATCAAACATCTTGCCGGTAGAAGACATGCCACATGATGCCAACGGTGTACCTGTTGATATCGTATTGAACCCGCTTGGCGTACCATCGCGTATGAACGTGGGTCAGATTCTTGAAACTCACTTGGGTATGGCGGCGAAAGGTCTTGGCGATCAAATCGACAAGATGATGAAAGAGCAACGTACTGTACTTGAGCTTCGTGATTTCCTGGACAAGATTTACAACAAAGTTGGTGGCGAACAAGAAGATCTTGATAGCTTGACTGATGAAGAAATCTTGAAACTTTCTGGCAACTTGCGTGCTGGTGTACCTTTGGCTACTCCTGTATTCGATGGTGCTGAAGAAGGTCAGATCAAAGAGTTGTTACAACTTGCAGGCCTGTCTAGTACTGGTCAGACCGTATTATATGATGGTCGTACTGGTGAGCGTTTCGATCGTCCGGTAACTGTCGGTTACATGTACATGCTGAAACTGAACCACTTGGTTGATGACAAGATGCATGCGCGTTCAACTGGTTCTTACTCTCTAGTTACGCAACAGCCGTTGGGTGGTAAAGCACAATTCGGTGGTCAGCGTTTCGGTGAGATGGAAGTCTGGGCACTAGAAGCTTACGGTGCAGCATATACGCTACAAGAAATGCTGACTGTGAAATCGGATGACGTTGAAGGCCGTACCCGTATCTACAAGAACATTGTAGATGGCAACCATTATATGGACCCGGGCATGCCTGAATCGTTCAACGTATTGACCAAAGAGATCCGTTCTTTAGGTATCAACATTGAACTGAAAAATGGTGACTAATTAGTTCCATTTAATCTCCCCAAACCCCTCTTTGATAAAGAGGGCTTCCCCCTTAACAAAGGGGGACTGAGGGGGATTAAAATTCAGTTAAAAAACAATATTTGTGACCCAGTTGTTGAGTGAAAATCTCCACAACACACGGAGAAAAAAATTGAAAGACTTGCTCGATATCATGCGCAAAAAGACGGATTCAGACGGTCATGCTCCAGTAGAGTTTGACCGCATCCGTATTGGTCTTGCGTCACCAGAAATGATTAAGTCATGGTCTCACGGTGAAGTTAAAAAGCCAGAAACCATTAACTATCGTACGTTCAAGCCTGAACGTGATGGTTTGTTCTGTGCCAAAATCTTTGGTCCAGTGAAAGATTACGAATGCTTGTGTGGTAAATACAAGCGTATGAAATACAAAGGCGTCATTTGTGAAAAATGTGGCGTTGAAGTAACAACTGCGAAAGTTCGTCGTGAACGTATGGGTCACATCGAGCTGGCATCTCCAGTTGCACACATCTGGTTCTTGAAATCATTGCCTAGCCGTATCGGTCTATTATTAGACATGACGCTACGTGATATTGAACGTGTATTGTATTTCGAATCTTATGTAGTTACCGATCCGGGTATGACTCCATTTGAGAAATACCAACTTCTAAATGATGAAGAATACTTCAATGCATTAGAAGAACACGGTGATGAATTCACAGCGAAAATGGGTGCTGAAGCGGTTCAAGACTTGTTGAAAGACATCGATCTTGAAGCTGAAATTGCACGTCTTCGTGAAGAAATTCCTGTTACAACTTCAGAAACCAAGCTGAAAAAAGCGTCTAAGCGTTTGAAGTTGATGGAAGCATTCAACGATTCGAACAACAAGCCAGAATGGATGGTGTTAACTGTACTTCCAGTTCTTCCACCAGACCTCCGTCCGCTTGTACCACTTGAAGGTGGTCGTTTCGCGACTTCTGACCTGAACGATCTTTATCGTCGTGTGATCAACCGTAACAACCGTTTGAAGCGTCTTCTTGACCTTGCAGCGCCAGACATCATCGTACGTAACGAAAAACGTATGTTACAAGAGTCTGTAGATGCATTGCTGGATAACGGTCGTCGTGGTCGTGCAATTACCGGTTCGAACAAGCGTCCGCTTAAATCTTTGGCAGACATGATCAAAGGTAAGCAAGGTCGTTTCCGTCAAAACTTACTTGGTAAGCGTGTTGACTACTCTGGTCGTTCGGTAATTACTGTTGGTCCAAACCTGCGTTTGCACCAATGTGGTCTTCCGAAGAAAATGGCACTTGAACTGTTCAAGCCATTCATTTTCGCGAAACTACAGGCCTCTGGTCAAGCAACCACCATTAAAGCTGCGAAGAAAATGGTTGAGCGCGAAACCCCGGAAGTTTGGGACGTTCTTGCTCACGTGATTCGTCAACATCCAGTGATGTTGAACCGTGCGCCAACCCTTCACCGTTTGGGTCTTCAAGCATTTGAACCGATCCTGATCGAAGGTAAAGCGATCCGTCTACACCCACTCGTATGTGCTGCGTTTAACGCCGACTTCGATGGTGACCAAATGGCGGTACACGTACCATTAACACTTGAAGCTCAGCTTGAAGCTCGTGCGTTAATGATGTCGACGAACAACATTCTGTCTCCAGCGAACGGTGAGCCAATCATCGTACCGTCTCAGGACGTGGTCTTGGGCTTGTATTACATCACGCGTGATGCAATCAATGCCAAAGGTGAAGGCATGGTGTTCGCGGATACTCACGAAGTAAACCGTGCACTGGCAACAGGTCAGGTTGATCTACACGCTCGCGTTAAAGCACGTGTACACCAGACTGTGATCGACGAAGATGGTAACCGTGAACAGCAAACCATTATTGTAGATACGACGCCTGGTCGCTGCCTACTTTGGGAAGTTGTACCTGAAGGTATGGATTTCCAGCAAATTAACGTTGAGATGACTAAGAAAAATATCTCGAAGTTAATTAACTCTTGCTACCGTAAATTGGGTCTGAAAGATACTGTTATCTTCGCTGACCAATTGATGTACTTGGGCTTCCGTCAAGCGACGCGTTCAGGTGTATCTGTCGGTATGGAAGACATGGTTATTCCACCGCAAAAACAAGCAATTATTGGTAAAGCGGAAGCTGAAGTTCGTGAAATCGAACAACAGTTCGAACAAGGCTTCGTAACTGCCGGCGAACGTTATAACAAAGTGGTCGATATTTGGGCGCGTACCAATGACCAGGTTGCTAAAGCGATGATGGACAACTTGTCTTTCACCACTGTGAAGAACAAACAGGGTGAAGATGAGAAGCAAAAATCATTCAACTCGATCTACATGATGTCTGACTCGGGTGCCCGTGGTTCGGCAGCTCAGATTCGTCAGTTGGCGGGTATGCGTGGTTTGATGGCGAAGCCGGATGGCTCGATCATTGAAACCCCAATTAAAGCGAACTTCCGTGAAGGTTTGACCGTACTTCAGTACTTCATCTCGACACACGGTGCGCGTAAAGGTTTGGCCGATACAGCACTGAAAACTGCGAACTCTGGTTATTTGACTCGTCGTCTAGTAGACGTTGCGCAGGACTTGGTCATTACTGAGCCGGATTGTGGTACGTATGACGGTCTGGTAATGACTCCGTTCATTCAAGGTGGCGATGTAATCGAAAACCTGGGTGCACGAGTATTGGGTCGTGTGGTTGCTGAAGATGTGAAACGTGTAGGTACAGACGAAGTTCTGCTTCCACGTAATACTTTAATTGACGAGAAACTGGCGACGTTTATCGAAAGTCAAGGTGTCGACGAAATTAAAGTACGTTCAGTCGTGAACTGTGCGTCTACCTTCGGTGTATGTGCGAAATGTTACGGTCGTGACCTAGCACGTGGTCACCAGGTGAACCCGGGTGAGTCTGTTGGTGTAATGGCAGCTCAATCGATTGGTGAGCCAGGTACACAGTTAACGATGCGTACTTTCCACGTCGGTGGTGCTGCAAGCCGAACTTCTGCTGCAAACAGCGTACAGGTTCGTAACCAAGGTACAGTACGTTTCCACAACGTGAAAACAGTACAACATGCCAAAGGTCACTTGGTATCGACTTCACGTTCAGGCGAAATCGGTATTGCGGATGATTTAGGTCGTGAGCGCGAGCGCTATAAACTTCCTTACGGTGCGTCTATCTTGCTGAAAGATGGCGAAGCTGTAGAAGCAGGCGGTATTGTGGCGACTTGGGATCCGCATACACATCCATTGGTAACAGAAGTTGCTGGTAAAGTACGTTTCAGCCAGATTGCTGATGGCGTGACGGTTACTTCTAAAACTGATGATGCAACAGGTATGTCAACCATTGAAATCTTGCCAGTGACTTCACGTCCTGCGTCAGGTAAAGATTTGCGTCCTGCTGTTGTGTTAGATACCGTTGATGGTGGCGAACAGTTCTACTTCCTGCCACAGAACACGATTCTTTCTGTTCGTGATGGCGAAACGATTGGTGTCGGTGATGTCATCGGTCGTGTACCACAAGAAACTTCACGTACCCGTGATATTACCGGTGGTCTGCCGCGTGTAGCTGACTTGTTCGAAGCACGTAAGCCAAAAGAGCATGCAATCCTTGCAGAAGTGTCGGGTGTTGTAAGCTTTGGTAAAGAGACCAAAGGTAAGAACCGTCTGGTGATTACGCCGGATGATGGCTCTGAGATTTATGAAGAGCTGATTCCGAAATGGCGTACGATTAACGTGTTCGAAGGCGAACATGTGAACCGTGGTGAAACTATTTCTGATGGTCCACAGAACCCGCACGATATCTTGCGTTTGAAAGGCGAAGTTGCGCTTACAAACTACATCGTGAACGAAGTTCAGGATGTATACCGTCTGCAAGGTGTAAAAATCAACGACAAGCATATTGAAGTCATCGTACGTCAAATGCTGCGTAAAGTTGATATCACTGATGGCGGCGATACTAGCTTCATCAAAGGCGAACAAGTGGATTACATCCGCGTTGTTCAAGAAAACCAAGCAGTTCTTGCACAAAACAAGTTCCCTGCGAAGTTTGAACGTCAATTGATGGGTATTACGAAAGCATCGCTTTCTACTGACTCGTTCATCTCTGCTGCATCGTTCCAGGAAACCACGCGTGTGTTAACTGAAGCGGCTGTAACAGGTAAAGAAGATGACTTACGCGGCTTGAAAGAGAACGTGGTTGTAGGTCGCCTGATCCCAGCGGGTACAGGTTTGGCTTACCACTTGGAGCGTCGTCGTCAAGAAGCAGAAGCTGCAGAATTTGAACTGCACAATGATTTCTCTGATGTAGACCAAGCTCTAAGCCAGGCATTTAACGAAGAATTCTAATTCGAGTTAAAGCTGAGAAAAGAGACGCCTTCGGGCGTCTTTTTTTGTCTGAAATTTATAAATAAGACAGCTTGAACAGAAGAATAATCCATTGATATTTACAAAACTCAGCAGGAATACCGAGAGAAGTAACACGCTACAGATTTTAGTTTCATAAAATGAAGATAAGCTTAATTAAAGCAAGACAGGAAGGCCAAGGTCATGAAAAAATTAATGGGTGTTATGGCAGTTGCCACTCTTTCAACCTTTATGTTGGCGGGTTGTGAAAGTATGTCTGCCAATGAGCAACGGATTGGTGCTGCAGCCCTTGGTGGTGCAGTCGGTGGTGGTGTCGGTAATAAAGTCGGCGGTGGCGTTGGTGCAGCTGTTGGTGGTGGTGCTGGTGCAGCAGTGGGTAGTAAATCCCAAGGCGGTTCAAACCGTAATGCGACCTATAGTGGTGTAGGTGGTGCTGTTGGTTCAGCAGTTGGTAAAAGCATCTTCGGTGGTAATGCGGGTGCTGCAATTGGTGGTGCAATCGGTGGTGGTGCCGGTGCTGCGATTGAACAGGATAACCGTCGTCGTTAAGCCGAATTCACTTCAGATTCATCTAAATTTAAAAGCGCCAATGTGGCGCTTTTATCTTATTTAGGAGCGTTAATTTTCCCTTTGCTCTGTTTCCGCCGGATATATACCGTTTTCTCTACCTCAGCAATCCTGACCCCGGCTTCATCATAAATATTCAGCTGATAATGTCGATACACTGGCGCATTATCGGCCGCCAGATTGATAATCGTGGTAATTTCTTCAGCAGAAATCCGAATATCCGCCACCACTGTGCCGCGACCCGGTGCCAAAAACTGAATGCTGGCGCCTTTATCCCAGACCAGATACTTCGGCCCCAAATGATGCATTAGCAATAACATATAAAAGGGATCAACCATCGAATACAGGCTGCCACCAAAATGCACACCGACAATATTTTGGTTCTTACGGGTCAGCGGCATTTTGACCCGAACATGATAATTATTAAAATCAATCTTATCAATTTCGATGCCTGCACCACGATAAGGGGCATAACGGTTCAGAATAAATTTTGAAACCAGAGGCAGTTTTTGAATTTTCTGGAATAGGCTCATACTGACATTCTTTTTGCGGCTGTGATTATGCATACTAGAGCAACAAAAATGCGCTGGCATTGATCAATCATGCCGATTTATAAACTAAGTGGTCAATAATAAAAACAGGATCAAAAGATGGAAACACAAGTGCAATGGGTCGATACCACGGATCAGCAGCGTCTCTGTGTCAAAACTTATGGACAACCAGAACAGCCGGCCTTGGTACTGGTTCATGGCTATCCTGATCATCAAGCGGTTTGGGAGCCAGTCACTGCTCATTTGAGTCAGGATTATTTTGTGGTGACCTATGATGTCCGTGGCGCAGGGGAGTCCAGTATTCCCAAAAAAATCTCCGATTACCGCTTGGCCCGTTTAAGTCAGGATCTGGATGAGGTGGTGAATAAGATATTGCCGAATCGAGCTTTTCATCTGGCCGCGCATGACTGGGGCTCAATTCAGTCCTGGGAATCTGTCACCAATCCACGCTTCAAAGGACGAGTTCTGTCTTATAGCACCTTGTCTGGACCATGTCTGGATCATGCCGCTTTCTGGATGCGTGAACAATTCCAGCAAAACAAAGCAAAATTCTTAAAGCAAATGAGCAAGTCCTGGTATATCGCGATGTTTCAGTTGCCCTTGGTGGCGCCATTGGCCTGGAATTTTTTCAATCCGCAGCGTTGGGCCAAGATCGTGCAGCAACTGGAAAGAGACGATGATCTGCCACTCAACCCGCATATTGTCAAAGATGGCAAATATGGGGTGAACCTGTACCGGGCCAATTTTTTACCACGTTTGACTCAACCACGGCAGCGCTTTGCCATCTGTCCGGTACAGGCGATTGTACTGAAATATGACCAGTTTGTCGGGCCAGATCTGGTCTATGAGATGTCCAAATGGGTGGATGATTTTTCGAAAATAGAACTGGCTGCCAATCACTGGGCGATCCTGAGTCAACCGGAGCAAGTGGCTCAATTGATTGATGAGTTTATTCAGCGTAAATCTGTTGTCATCACTTGATAGGCCACTCAACTACACATGACCCGGCCAGAAAAAAGTGGCGGAATTTTTATCCGCATTTTCTGATAAAATAGCCGCTTTCTCTCTATTCCGATTCATTATGTTCGCAATTCTTGCTGCTATTGGAGTCATGTTCGGACTCTCGTTGGCACGTGTACCTGTGGTTTTTGCCCTGGTCATTGGTGCTGTTACAGGTGGTTTATTGGCAGGTCTGGGCCTGCAGGGAACCTTGGACGCGTTTAACAATGGCTTGGGTGGGGGTGCCAAAATTGCCTTAGCTTACGGTATTTTAGGTGCATTTGCTTTGGCTCTGGCGCGTTCAGGTCTGCCGGATTTACTGGCTTATAAAATGATCAGCACCTTAAAAGGTGAGGCCGATTTTAAAGCGCAAAACCGGGTGAAATATCTGATCTTTTTCACAGTTGCCATTGCTGCCGTGTTCTCGCAAAACGTTATTCCCGTGCATATCGCCTTTATTCCCGTTCTTATTCCACCGCTATTGATTGTATTTAACCATTTACAGCTGGATCGCCGTTTGGTGGCCTGTTTGCTGACCTTTGGTCTGGTCGCTACTTATATGCTGATTCCAGTCGGTTTTGGTGCGATCTTCCTGAATGATATTCTGGGTCATAACATCAATACCTTTGGTAAACCATACGGATTTGAAATTAGCTATGACCAGATTCCATCTGCGATGGCAATTCCAGTATTCGGGATGTTTGTAGGCTTATTGGTGGCGATCTTTATTAGCTATCGCAAACCACGTCAATATCAAGATATTCATGTCCAGGAACAGCAAAGTATTTCTGCTGAATTGGGTGTGGCTGAGCAGGTTAAACCGCAGATTGCCAAATTTACCATCTGGATGGCAGGTCTTGCAGTTATTGCCACATTGGCGGTACAGCTTTATTCAGATTCGATGATTCTGGCCGGTCTGGTCGGTGTCGCGATCCTGAGTTGTGCCGGCATTTTCAAATGGAAAGAAGCCGATGATGTGATCATTACTGGTATGCGCATGATGGCGCTGGTTGGCTTTATCATGATTGCAGCACAAGGCTTTGCCGCGGTGATTGAAGCGACTAATCAGGTACCAACCTTGGTTGAAGCATCAGTGAACTGGATTGGTGATAGTCAGGCACTGGCCGCATTTCTGATGCTGTTGATTGGTTTGCTAATTACCCTAGGCATTGGTTCGTCTTTCTCAACCATTCCCATTCTAGCGATTATTTATGTACCGCTGTGTATCCAGTTCGGTTTTAGCCCTGCGGCGACCATTGCGATTATCGGAACTGCAGCAGCTTTGGGTGATGCCGGTTCTCCAGCTTCGGATTCAACTTTAGGCCCAACTTCTGGTCTGAATATGGATGGTCAGCATGATCATATGAAGGATAGTGTGATTCCAACCTTCATTCACTTTAATATTCCGTTAATGATTTTTGGCTGGATTGCAGCCATGGTTCTGTAAGTCAATTTCAATCTGCTCTGATATCTATTGGAGCAGATTCATCTGGATTTAAAATAAATAATAAGATGTATTTAAAATATATGTTTAAATAAAAATTAATATAAACCTGATTATTTTACTCTGAATAAAGCCATATTTATCTGATTAATATACTTGGTATTTAAAACCAACCAATTCAGTAAATTTAAAATAAATAACTTTTTAAATCAATATTTTAAATAATAATTTAAAATTAGTTTTATAATCCTTATTGCATATTATTTTCCCTCGTGTTTATTATTAATTAAGATTTATTTTCTTAATAATTATTCTTCCTGTGGGGTATTTTAAAATGTTAAAGCAAGCTGCTCTAATTGCATTAATGGGTCTTTCTGCATCTGCGATGGCAGGTCAATGGCAGGTGAAAGTTGGTGCCAGTTCTTTAGCACCATCAAGTGACACTGAAATTGCACCAGGTTTAGTCGTAGAAGCGGATCAAGAATATGGTTTTACGCCATCGGTTGAATACTTTTTTAATGACAATATCTCTGCAGAACTTTTATTAGCTACGCCATTTAATCACGACATTTCTGCTCAGGGTCTAGGGAAAATTGCCAAGATTAAGCATCTTCCACCCACAATTACCGCTAAATATAACTTTAAAAATGCAACACGTTTTACGCCATATATTGGTGTAGGTGGCACAGCTTTTATTGCTTGGGATGAAGAAGGTCTGGCTAAAGATGTGAAAGAGGAATTTGGTTTGGCAGGTCAGGTTGGCTTTAATTATCAGCCAGCCGATGCCAAAAACTGGGGAGTATTTGCTGACGTGCGCTATGCAGATTTGAGTCCTGAAGTGACTTTAGATGATGCTGATAATACTAAATTCGACTTGAATATTGATCCTTGGGTTTACACGATCGGTTATAGCTATAAGTTTTAAATTCTAGTCTTACTCAACAAAAAAGCCTCATCTTGAATGAGGCTTTTTTTCAAAATAACAACGATTTATAACTTATTGAAATTGAGCAGATCGGCAATGTTCAACTATATTAAAACGAATAAAGTAAATATTAATTGAATACGACTTAATAATTGAATAATAAGGAAGATCAGCATGAAGTTTTTAAGCCAAGGTATTGTGATCTTCTTCAGCCTGCTGGCAGGGTCTGCCTATGCGGCAAGTTTTGATTGTCAGAAAGCTGAAACCGTGACAGAGAAAGCGATTTGTGAACATCGTCTGCTCAATGATGCCGATGTCAAGATGAGTACCAGCTATCATATTTTACGCCGTATGGTGCCTATGGGAACCCGTTCGGTGATCCAGCGTGATCAGGTGAAATGGCTACAGTTCCGTGACCGCTGTCAGGAATCGGTGTCCTGTCTGAGCCAGGTCTATAATATGCGCCAGCAGCAAATAGACCTGCAATTTCAACGTATTTATAAGCTCGGGCCTTATTAAGCCTTAAACCTAAGCCTTTACAAATCCAAGTCATTTTAGATCAAGAGATCCTTTATAAAATATCTTGAGAAAAAATATACAACTGGCTATTGAAAATTTAGTAACTCACTCCATTCATATAGGCAACAGTATTGACCTGTATTTAAAATAAAAGGAGTGATTAATGAGCGAGTCTAGCGCACAAAAACATAGTTTCCAGGCTGAAGTGGCTCAGTTACTACATCTCGTGACCCATTCGCTTTATTCAAACCCTGAAATTTTCCTACGCGAATTGATCTCGAATGCCTCAGATGCATGCGACAAATTACGTTTTGAAGGGATTAACCATCCCGAATTTTATGAAAATGATCCGGATCTGCGCGTTCGTGTCAGTCTGGATGCAGACAATAAAACCATTACCATTTCAGATAACGGGATCGGCTTAAGCGAACAGGAAGCTATTGATAATTTAGGGACTATTGCCAAATCAGGCACCAAAGACTTTATGTCCAAACTGACCGGCGATCAAAAGGCTGATGCCCAGCTAATTGGCCAGTTTGGTGTCGGTTTCTATTCCGGTTTTATTGTGGCTGACAAGATCACGGTAGAGTCGCGTCGTGCTGGCACAGATGTCTCTGAAGGGGTGCGCTGGATCAGTGGCGGAACCGGTGAGTTCGAAGTTGAACAGATCACGAAACAAGGACGTGGTACCGATATTATTCTGCACTTACGTGACGATGCGCTGGATTATCTGCAAAGCTATAAAGTGAAGCAGATTATCAATAAATATTCAGACCACATCAGCCTGCCAATCCAGATGCAAAAAGAAGTCTGGCAGGAAGAAGAAGCGGCTGAAGGTGAAACATCTAAAGGTGGCCAGTATGTCAAAACCGATGAGTGGGAAGCCATTAACTCGGCCAGCGCATTATGGACTCGTAACAAGTCTGAAATCACTGAAGAGCAGTATGTCGAGTTCTACAAGAACTTAAGCCATGATTTCGCAGCGCCATTGGCCTGGGCGCATAACCGGGTTGAGGGCAGCACTGAATATACCCAGTTGTTATATATTCCAAGCAAAGCGCCACATGATATTTTCACCCGTGAATCCAAAGCGGGTATCAAACTGTATGTGAAACGTGTGTTCATTATGGATGATGCAGATAACCTGATTCCAAACTACCTGCGCTTTGTGCAAGGTGTGGTGGACAGTGCCGATCTGCCATTGAACGTCAGTCGCGAGTTATTACAAGAAAGCCGTGATGTAAAAACCATCCGTGAAGGCAATACCCGCCGTATCCTGACCATTTTGGATAATCTAGCTAAATCTGAAGATGAAAAAGATCAGGCAAACTTCAAAACCTTCTATCAGGAATTTGCTTCAGTATTGAAAGAAGGTCTGGGTGAAGATTTCAGTAACCGTGAACGTATCTTGAAACTGCTGCGTTATGCAACATCAAACAATGACGAGGTCAGCACGTCATTGGCAGACTATAAAGCACGCATGAAAGACGGCCAGAAAGCCATTTATTATGTGACTGCAGATAGTCTGAATGCTGCGAAAAATTCACCGCAACTGGAACTGTTCAAGAAAAAAGGCATTGAAGTTCTGTTGATGACTGAACGCGTGGATGAATGGGCGATGAACTTCGTGAATGAGTTCGATGGTACGCCTTTGCAAAACGTGTCTAAGGGTGCAGTTGACTTAGGTGACCTTCAGGATGCCGAAGAGAAGAAAGCCCTTGAAGAAGCCGCAGCCCAGTTTAAACCGGTGGTGGATAAGCTGACGGATTCATTAAAAGACAAAACCAAAGAAGTGCGGGTGACGACGCGTCTGGTCGATTCTCCGGCTTGTCTGGTAACTGGAGAAGGTGAGTTGTCTCCACAACTGATTCGTATGCTGAAAGATGCAGGTCAGCCTGTGCCGGATATCAAGCCGATTCTGGAAATTAACCCAGAACATCCGTTGGTGAAAAAACTGGATGGCTCGGCGCAGTTTGATGATCTGGCCAATGTGATCTTCGACCAAGCGGTGATTGCAGAAGGTGGATTACCAGAAAATCCTGCTGAATATGTCAAGCGAATTAATAGTTTGCTGCTTGCTTAAGTGCTGATGTATTGAATGAGAAAATCCCTCTTAGGAGGGATTTTTTATGTCTGCTTCATTTTTCAATTCTAGAAATGATCTGGAAAAACGATAGACAGGATAAAAAAATACCTTCGAATCATAAATCTATATTTTGGATTATTAATTAATTTTTAATTTATAATTACGATTATAAAGCAAAGAGAGAGAATGTTATGAAATTTAAGCTGATGATCAGTATGGGCGCTGTAATCCTGATGTCGATGAGCCAAGTTAGTCTAGCGGCACCTGCTGCAGAAAAAATGGTACGCACAGATCGAATCAGTTTTTATAAAGTTGCGAAAGTAGAGGCAGCAAAACTACAACGTGTGCAACATAGCGATCGTATTCGCTTCAATATGCCAGTGATGGAGCAACCCTCATTGCAGCAAAAACGTGTGCTACGCAGTGATCGTATTATCCTGAATAAAACCAGCTAATACTTACCGCGCTGATTGCCTCAGTAATATTGAAAAAAGCCCATGAATGATGGGCTTTTATTATTTTCTAGTATCAGTCAGTTTAAAACAACGCTTCTAAACGTACCAAAGCCCCGACATAGTGATCACGATCTTCGCGATGATCATTCAAATAGTTCAGGTCGGTCTGGACAAAAAACCATTCACGTAAAAAAGGTTGTCTCCACGACACATAGGGGCCCCAGCGATTAAGACGCAGATCCTTGTCATTCAGATAACCACCGGTATAAATGCCGTAACTAAAACGGTTGTCCTGAAAAAACTGATGTTGCCTAAAGGTGTAGTTGTCCCAGGTCAGATCGTCGTCTTGATCATCTGCATAAGTCAGACTAAGCTGATTGGAGAAAAAGGCCTGATTGGGACGGGCATGGATCAGCTCCAGATTGGTCCGTAAATAGTTTTCACTTTGAATGCCATAGCGATAAATCTGTTCGGCATGAAAAGAGTAGTCATTTTCTAGTGTCCAGTCCTTACTGGCTTTGACACGCAGATAAATATCATCGCCAGAACGTAGGCCCAGATCGAGATCGGTTTCGAAAGGAATGCGATCTGACCATTCAGACCAACGTAAGGCAAAAGAGCTGTTATCTTCACGGGCACGTTTAGTATCCAGACGCTTATTTCCGGAAGTGGCAGGATTTTCATTGGTAATCGCGACATTGCTGTCTAATTCATTGTCCAGACTGTCATCACCAAACACCACACTCAGCTTTTGTTCCAAGGTCGGAAGCTTGATCTTGCCGCGGATTCGGGGCTTAATCTCATAGCCTTCATATTCATCCCAGCGATTATCTAGAATGATCCGTAATGTAGCTGCAGCTGGCTGATCCGGATCGCTTTCACCAAACCAGTTATCAATTTTATGCGCAGTACGATCGGCCCATTCGCGGATGCCTTTCTGCTTTTGATCCGCCCATGAATAATTTTCTGTCTCTAGCGTGGATGGAACAATGGCTACATTTGATTGCTCCGGCAGAACCGTGGGTGTTGCATCGATCAAACGTGGAATCTGATCCAGCAAGCCTGATCGGCTTGGCTCTATATTCGTTGGACTGGCAGGAGCAGTTGTGACTGAATTGGCCCAAGACATGCTACCACTCATTCCTAAGCCCAGAGAGAGCAGTAAAATTTGAGTAATCCTGTTTATTTGCATGAGATATTTGTTGCTCTTGTATTCTTATATTCAGCTGTAGTTTTCTAAAAAAACGCCTTAAAAAGCAAGTTAAAGCTACAAAATAACAGCAATTATTCAATCATTTGAGCCTGAATTTCTCGATAAAGTTCCAGCACTTGAATCGGTTGCGGCATTGTTAAAATAATATTGTGAATATTCTGCCAATTGAGCTGTTTGTCGCGTTGCAGCAAGATGTGTGGATAGGCCAGCTCATCCTCTGCAAGAGAGATGCGTTTTTCACCATGAATCACACGGATTTTTTGATGTTCCTGTAGCAAGAGTACAGGAGTAGAAAAATCAGCAGCAGCCTCTTTAAAAGAAATAAATTTCTGCTTCTGAATAAACTGGGCGGGTATAAACGGATGGTAATCTGGCTGTGTCCAGATTGTTTCAGCCTGCTGCAAGTAAGCTGTTGAAAAAAGCTCGAGTTGCATGAAACTGGCGCTTAAAGCAGACCATGCCAGTGATTTAATCGCCGCAGCCTGGCGTTGATGATGGCTGAGCCAATGTTGAATACAATAGTGAGCCTGCAACTGACTCGGTACCCCTAAGAGCATCAGATATTTAACAAACTGGCCTTGCAGATTCAGTTGTTCAACCAAATAAACCTGACGTGCCTGCCAGTTATCTTCTGCTGCATAATACAGTGCGATATCCAGATAGATGGGATGTTCGATATTGGGACCTAATTCTAAAGCACAGAGTCGCTGGATATTGGTTTCTTCTAAGCCTAAAGGGTGTACATGAGCGTTTAGTTCGCCTAGTTGAATCTGTACAGGGAATTGAATCAATTCGGAGACTGTGATCTGTTCTTGCGGAATGGTCGTTTCAGCTTTGAGCTGAGGATCTAGTTCCTTGGGTTCAGTCAGTATCTGATTGGTTGACTCATTTGAGCGATTTAATTCTAGTGCATGTATTCTTGCCCTCGGCCGTCCCCGATGATATTTGGTTGTTTCCACAGCTTTTAAGCTGGTTTCAGCTTCGTTTAAGGATAGGGCAGGAACAATCAAGGGTGGATCCTGTTTCAGACACGAAAATTGCTGCTGTTGTTGCAAAAGCCAGATATAACAGTGTTGCAGTTCAGCCCATTGGCTGTGCAGGGCAGGAGATTGGGGAGCCGGGATCAGCCAGATTTGCCAGCCACGTTCAGGATGATGTAAAACTGCCCAGCCAGAATCCGGATGGGCAGACAATGCTTGTTCCAGCGTCAAGACTTCGGTGAAATAGCCACGAAAGCTTAGATGATAAGACGTGTTAGCAGAAAATTGGTAGGCGACAAGTTCAGGCTGAGTGCGGGCTTTAAATGCTGAAATTTGGGTTTTGAAAATAGGCTCATCACACAGATTAAAAATATCGCGTATTCTTTTTTTAGAACGGGCAATTTCATATAAAGGCAGGACTTTATGCTCCAGTTGCTGCGCCAGTCCATGTAGTTCTTTAATTAAGTGTGCTTTTTCTAAAGCATTCATTTTTTGATCTCTAGAGATGTTTCAGTGCTTTATCCAGGGTTTGTGCCAATGCGAGGTTGACCGCCAGCTCGACCAGTCTGTATTCAGCAGAATTCGAGTCTGTATAGCTTTCTGCCATTTCAATTAAATAATCAATAGAAACTGACTGAGGCGGAATTTTGCCCTGTACCAATGCCTGAAGTTCATGCATAAAAAATTTTCTTATCATTAATCTATTTATATTGCTGCAATTATAAGCAGAGATCACATAAAATAGTGATCTATTTTGAGTATTTTATAAACAAATTTTTTAATTAAAAGTGATAAAAATCAATAGAAAAAATGAGAGTAGGAAATAGTCGATATTTTTTTTAGAGTCGTGTATCTTTCACACGGAATGTGGTCAATGTGATCAAAAAAAACAGGCTGAATCAATCAGCCTGTTTTAATGAAAAATAGCTTTGCATTAAGCTGTTTTTTCAGTTGCTACAGTCGCAGCATCTGCATTTACTGTTTCAGCAGGTGCTTTAGTTGCTGGAAAGTCTGGCAGATGAACCACTTGCGCCATTTGTGCAGACGCTTGAACAGAAAAAGCCATAACGGTTGCTGCGAAAGCAAATTTAAGAGCATTCATAGGATGACCTTTAATATCAGAGTGTTCAATGACTTGAACAGAGGAGAATATTTAAACTTAATTCGGGTGAAATAATAGCAAATAAGACTTAATAGAAAATGATAGATTCGGCAAATTTAGGCAGTAAATTTTAGATAAATTACTCTATAAAACAATAAATTAGTATATTTGCTCTAGTTTGATTTGTGTGGTTTTACAGGGCTTTATACTTTATTTTAGCGATGAGAATCTGGACTTGATCAAGTGCCAAAACAAGCGGCGATGTGTTTTTGATCTGCCAATTTAAGACTGAATTTCGAGCTTTGTTAAATCCATGTAAGTTTTTGCTATCGCTTGTTTACGGGCTGCTGCAATCTTCTAAGAATGGACTAAGATGGAATTCCATTCATTTTCATCCTGAGAGTTTTATTATGGCAATTGCAAAAGTGGTAGAAGTCAATTCAAGCAGCAATAAAAGCTTTGAAGATGCGATTCAAACGGGCATTCAAAAAGTCACAGAAACGGTCAAAAATGTACAAGGTGCTTGGATCAATGAACAGAAGGTTGTCATTAAAGAAAATAAAATCACGGAATATCGTGTCAATTTAAAAATTAGTTTTCTGGTTGATTAAGCGAATGCCATTCAATAACAAATAAAAAACCCCATTTGAAATGGGGTTTTTTATTGAACGTTATTTTATTTAGCTTGGTCTGGCGTGTCACACATTTCTGTTGAGCACTGTGCTGCCTGACTGTTAGTTGACGTATCGAGCGCTTTTTCAAATACTTGCAAGAAAACTTCCTTAGGCTGGGCACCCGCCAAAGCAATGCGCTGATCAAAGACAAAGAAAGGGACGCCTGTGACCTTAAGCTGGTCATGTGCCACTTCCTGATCGAATTTGACAAAGTCGGCATATTCTTCCGAATCCAACAGGTCATCGACTTCGACCGGATTCAGACCGATACGTGCTGCGACATCTTCCAGTGTTTCACGCTCTCCAATCGCCAGACCTTGGGTCATATAGCTATAGAAGAATGCTTCCTGTGCTTCATTGCCCAGACCTTTGCTTTGCGCCAGGTGAATCAAGCGATGCGCATTAAAGGTATTGCCTGAATTGGCACCTTCCCAGTTAAATTCAATGCCTTCGGCTTTGGCCATCTCAGCAATATTGCGCTGCATCTCTTCGACTTCTACCACGGTGCGGCCATATTTTTGCGCCAGACGCTCAGAGTTAGACACTTCCTGACGTACCGGTGCTTCAGGGTCGAGCTGGAAACTGTGCCAATGCACTTCTAGCTCAATACCTGCTTCTTGTGCAGCAGCTTCTAAACGTTTTTTACCAATATAGCAGAAGGGGCAAACCACATCTGACCAGATATCTACGCGCATGTCATGTCTCTAATTTTGCTCTTGTGTTCAAGTATGAGGGTGAAGAATCAGAATTTAAAGTCCTTGAGCATCAGAAGTGTATTTCTACAGCAGATCGGCAGGATAAATAAAAGAAGAAAGAGCAGGCGATAGCCAGGTGGCTTTCTTAATATAATCAGGTTCTGACTATTCAAAAAAAATATAAAAATGCCATAAAAAAACGCCCCGTAGGGCGTTTTTTGAATGCAGTCGATTATGCAGTTTTTACTGCAGCTTCAACAGCAAGCATGTGACCATTTTCTTCGAAGTTTGAGTGCCAAGAAAGCGCCTCACGAAGAAGATGAGGCGTATGGCCCCCTTTTGCACATGCACGGTCAAAGTAATCATTCAACGCATCGCGGTACATTGGGTGCGCACAGTTATCAATCACTGCACGTGCACGCTCACGCGGTGCCAAACCACGAAGATCCGCAAGACCTTGTTCAGTTACCAGGATATCAACATCATGTTCTGCATGGTCGATATGTGAAGCAAACGGCACTACAGAAGAGATGTCGCCACCTTTCGCGATTGATTTGGTTACGAAGATCGCTAAGTGGGCATTACGTGCGAAGTCACCTGAACCACCAATACCGTTCATCATTTTGGTACCACATACATGAGTTGAGTTCACGTTACCGTAAATATCAAACTCAAGTGCAGTGTTGATGCCGATAATACCTAAACGGCGTACCAGTTCAGGATGGTTTGAAATTTCCTGTGGACGTAATACCAGTTTGTCTTTGTATTGCTCAAGGTTGTTAAATACTTTCTCGCCGTATTTTGCAGAAAGTGTAATAGACGAGCCTGAAGCAAACTTCATTTTACCGGCATCGATCAATTCAAACGTACAGTCTTGCAGAACTTCTGAGTACATGATCAGGTCTTCGAAGTTTGAATCTTTCAGACCGGTCAATACCGCATTTGCGATTGAACCAATCCCTGCCTGAAGAGGCCCCAGGTTTTTCGGTAAACGCTCTTCAGCCACTTCTTTTTCAAAGAAAGCGATTAAATGGTTGGCAATACTTTGAGTTTCATCATCTGGTGCGGTTACAGTAGATGGAGAGTCGTGCAATTCGCTGTTAAATACGATACCAACAATTTTAGATGGATCGATATTGATCGCATGCGTACCAATACGCTCATCAACTTGAGTCAATGGAATCGCTTGACGCGTTGGACGATACGTCGGGATGTAGATATCGTGCAAGCCTTCAAATGCCGGGCTTAAATTCGTATTGATTTCTACAATCACTTTTTCAGCAAAAATCGCAAAGCTTGCAGAGTTACCAACAGATGTTGTTGGAATGATGCCGCCATCTTCAGTAATTGCTACGGCTTCGATGATCGCAACGTCTGGTTTTTTCAACTGCAGGTTACGCATTTGCTCAACAGTTTCAGACAAGTGCTGGTCAATGAACATCACTTCGCCGTTGTTGATCGCTTTACGTAAAGTATTGTCTACCTGGAACGGTAAACGACGTGCCAATACACCAGCTTCAGTCAGTTGTTTGTCTAGATCGTTCCCTAGTGATGCACCAGTAATTAACGTGATCTTTAATGGATTTGCTTTTGCCTGTTGAACCAAAGCTAAAGGAACCGCCTTCGCTTCACCAGCGCGAGTAAAGCCACTCATACCCACAGTCATGCCATCTTGGATGAATTCAGCCGCTTGTTCAGGGCTGATGACTTTGTTGTGTAGGGAGGCTAAACGGATACGATCTAAAGACATTTTAACTCTCATTAATTCTTAAACTATGATACGGATTGTACCGCTCAAAAAATGTATTGTGCATAGGTGTTAGGCTAAGGTCTAATTTTTTAGCTAAATGTAGGTATAATAAAAAATGATGATTTTTAAATGATTGAATTCGTGAACTATAAAATGAATTGTATAGAAAAACTAAAAAGTCATTTGTTGAATTAATGATCACTTATTAAAAGTGATCAGTCAAAGTTTGGCGAATTTTATCGAGTGTAGTGGCTGGGGGAAGTGTCTCTGGGTTCTCTTGATTCACGGGTAGTGAAATGATAGCTTCAAGCCCACCTTCAGGACGATTATGGATACGCAATTGACCATGGTGAATATCGACAATCCGTTTCACAATGGCCAGTCCCAAGCCGCTGCCTTGTACCGTTCTTGCCGAATTGCCCCGAACAAAAGGCTGCATCAAGGCTTCGATCTGATCTTCCGGGATGCCTTCGCCATGGTCTGCCACACAAATCAACAGTTGATCTTCTTCAACATGGGCAGAAAGCTCAATTGGTTCGGAACCATAACGTTTCGAGTTATTGATCAGATTACCAATCAGTCTTTTCAGCGACATGCTGCGCGCCTGAATGGTCGGTATTTCTTGCGGAGTGAAACGGATATCTAGCGGTTTAAACTGCTTGACCAGTTCCTGTAGCAGTACATTGACATTGGTGTCCTGCGGTTCTTCATCGGAACCGTCGCGCATATAGGAAATGAACTGATCCAGAATCGCGTCCATATCTTCGACATCATAAATCAGACCTTCTTTGAGAAAGTCTTCATCTGGCATCATTTCGGCACTGAGGCGGATCCGGGTTAAGGGCGTGCGCAAGTCATGTGAAATTCCGGCCAGCATAATTCGGCGTTCCCGCTCGGTCTGATCCAGCGTATAAATCATCTGATTAAAGGCATGATTCACTTGACGGATTTCCAGTGGACCATGATTGGTATCCAGATAGGGCGCCGAACCGATTCGGCTATAACTGTTGGCGGCGTTCTGCAAACGGCGTAAAGGACGGTTGAGCTGACGCACCAAGGTCAAAATAATGATGCCGACAATAATCGGCGTGCCAAGCAACCAGCCCAAAATCAGTTCATTGCTATAGTTGGCATAGGTCTTTAAAGGTTCCTGTACCCAGTGGCCATTCATTTCAGGGGTCTGGATCCAGATACGTGGACTCGGCTTAAACTGGAAATAGACCGTGGCTTGTTCGATGCGTAATTCTTTGGCCAGTTTGGTTTCGATCTGCCGGGTAAAAAACTCTGCAATCAGCTTTTCTCGAACCGTGGGATATTCTGCCGGATTGGTGACATATTCAATGCCGACCCGATTTCTTAACCAGTCATCGATATCGACTTCCTGCTGTTTATGATACAGGCGCAGATCGGGATTGTTGAGAATTTCCAGTTCCATGGCCAGATAACGCGCATGTTGTTGGATTTCAGGTAAAAACAGGGTACGCCAAAAGAACCACAAGGACATGAATAGGCTGAAACAGACCACAAAAACCACCAGTACCGTGGTACGCATGGCAGCAGAACGCGGCTTGATCTTGTCGAGAAAGCGTTCCCAGCGGGTACGCTTTTTTTCCGAGTAGCTGACAAAATCGGTAAATTTTTGTGGATCGATGGGGTCGAGTTTCACACCAGCTCCTTGTAGGCATTTTCCAAATTGAGCAGTAATAATAATTTGTAATGGAATCTTACTGCTTGAACCTTCGATGAAAGGAGCTTGTTGTGTTACTTTTTTTGAAAAAATGAGTAACACTGTTACGCAAGTAAAAACTTTTCCATTCGCTGAACTCGCGCCTTTGTATACGAGCCTTTAAAGAAGGGGAAGCTCAAACAGCAGCGAATGGCTTTTAGGGACAATAGATTGGGGTAATCTTTATCCTATAAGTTTTCCTTTATTCAGCACCATCTGGAACAAAGACATAACCCACACCCCATACAGTCTGGATATAACGTGCACGCGCTGGGTTTTCTTCCACTAAACGGCGTAAACGTGACACCTGAACATCAATTGAACGTTCCATGGCACCCCATTCACGGCCACGCGCCAGATTCATCAGCTTGTCGCGGGTTAATGGTTCGCGTGGATGTTGAACCAGTGCTTTCAGTACCGCAAACTCACCAGTAGTGAGCGTTACCACTTGGCCTTCACGGGTCAGAGTGCGGGTAGAGAGATCTAGCGACCATGGGCCAAAAGAAACCACTTCCATCTGTTGGCTTGGTGCACCCGGCACTTCACGTACCTGACGGCGCAATACCGCACGAATACGTGCCAGCAGCTCATTCGGGTTAAACGGTTTAGGCAAGTAATCATCGGCACCTGCTTCTAAACCGGCAATACGATCCGAGTCGCTACCACGAGCGGTGAGCATAATGATAGGCGTATCGATATTGGATTGGCGTAAACGACGACAGATACTCAAGCCATCTTCGACCGGAAGCATAAAGTCGAGCACGATCAGAGAAAACAGTTCCCGCTGTAAAAGTCGATCCATCTGCGTGGCATCATGTGCAGTTTTAACCACAAAGCCTTTATCTTCGAGAAAACGCTGTAATAAGGTACGCAGACGAACATCATCATCAACCACCAGGATCCGTTCGACCCGGTCCGTTTCGGTATGTACGGCATCGGCTTTTTCAGCAGGTACAACTAAACTCATGAGATGCTCCTTTATTCTTTATTGTCGTCATAAACAAAAATCAAATAGGCTTTGAGTATACGATTCATTGATATTAATTGACTATGCTCTAAAGCACCAAATATTGCAGTTAAAATCAAGACATAGATACTAAATATATACATCTAAATGAGCAAAAAATACGATTTTAAGCTGGATAAAAAGCAAAGTTCATACAAACTTTATCGGGAAAAGCTGAAAACTGTGGCACTTCATAATATAAAGATGAGGTAAATTAATAAAAACAATGGTGGATTTTATAGACCCGGTCTTTATAATCATGCCATTTAGTACTTATCCTTGTGGGATCAAACACGATGACTGACTTAGTTCAGCAGTTGGCAAAAGAACTTGCCGTACGTCCAAATCAAGTTGAGGCTGCCATCAAGCTTATTGATGAAGGTGCCAGTGTTCCTTTTATTGCACGTTACCGTAAAGAAGTAACGCAAGGCTTAGACGATACGCAACTACGTCAACTCGATACGCGTTTATCATACTTGCGTGATTTGTATGAGCGTCGTGAAAAGGTGATTGAATCACTCAAAGAACAAGATAAATTATCTGATGATTTATTGGCGCGTGTGAATGCCGCTGAAACCAAAAATGCATTAGAAGAAATTTACGCGCCGTACCGTCCAAAACGTACCAGTAAATCATTCAAGGCCAAAGAAGCCGGTCTAGGCCCGATTGCCGAAAAAATCTTTAATGAAGCCGTTGATCCAGCTGAAGCTTTGGTGGGTTTTAGCCATGAAGATTACCCAGATACTGAAAGCCAGCTTGATGCGATCCAGCACATCCTGATTGATGACTGGGCGCAAAATATCGCGCTGACCACTGAACTTAAAGCGACATTTGCAAAAACTGCCGTGCTGAAAAGTTTGGTTGCCAGTGATGAGAAAAAAGAAGTCGGTAAAAAATTCCGTGATTATTTCGATTTCTCTGAAAACTTGAATAAAGTGCCTTCACACCGTTTATTGGCGATGCTGCGTGGCCGTCAAGAAAATGTTTTAGGCCTGAAAGTGGATGGCGAAGATGATGCCCCGTTGGCGCGTATTGAAACTGAATACAATCTTGAAACTATTCAGCCACAAGCGCGTCAGGATTTCTTGAAGCAAACTGCAAAACTATTTTGGCTCGGTAAAGTTCGTCCAACGATCGAACATTCATTGCTGACTGAAAAACGTCTGGCTGCTGAAACAGAAGCGATGAACGTCTTTGCTGAAAACCTGCGTCATTTACTGCTTTCTGCACCTGCAGGCGCACGTACCACTTTGGGCGTGGACCCGGGTATCCGTACCGGTGTGAAACTGGCGGTAGTGAACGAGTCTGGTGATGTTCTTGCACACAGCACGATTTATCCATTTGCACCAAAAGACGATAAAGAAGGTTCACTGGCCGAGCTGGCGCGTTTATGCCGCGAGTTCAATATTGACCTGATCGCGATTGGTAATGGTACTGCAAGCCGTGAAACTGAAGCTTTAGTTGCTGAAATGATGGCTGCGAACAGTGATCTGAAAATGACGCGTGTTTCTGTATCTGAAGCAGGTGCATCGGTGTATTCAGCATCTGAACTAGCTTCACAGGAACTGCCTGAACTAGATGTATCTATTCGTGGTGCGGTATCGATTGCACGCCGTTTACAAGATCCACTAGCAGAACTGGTGAAAATCGATCCGAAATCGATTGGTGTGGGTCAGTATCAACATGACGTGAACCAGACCGGTCTGGCGAAAACCCTTGAAGCGGTCGTTGAAGACTGTGTGAACTCAGTGGGTGTGGATGTAAATACTGCATCAGCAGCAATTCTGGGTTATATCGCGGGTCTGAATAAATCGATCGCACAGCAAATTGTGGAATTCCGTAAGGAAAATGGTCGTTTTGACAATCGTCAGTCTTTGAAAAAAGTACCACGTTTAGGCGAGCGTACTTTTGAGCAGGCTGCGGGCTTCTTGCGTATTCAAGATGGTACAGAACCACTGGATGCGTCTGCAGTTCACCCTGAGTCATATGCTTTGGTGAGCAAAATTGTTGAAGCAAAAGCAACGACTGTAAAAGACATCATTGGCAATACTGAAATCATTCGCCAAGTGAATGCAGAAGAATTTGCAGACGAGAAATTTGGTCTGCCGACGATTCAAGACGTATTGGCTGAACTGGAAAAACCGGGCCGTGACCCGCGTCCAGAATTCCGCACTGCTAAATTCCGTGATGACATTACTGAAGTTGCGCAATTGTCTGAAGGCATGCAACTGGAAGGTGTAGTCACTAACGTGACTAACTTCGGTGCATTTGTCGATGTGGGCGTGCATCAAGATGGTTTGGTGCATATTTCTGAACTTGCCAATGAATTCGTCGCTGATCCGCATAAAGTGGTGAAACCGGGTCAAATCGTACAAGTCCGTGTTTTGAATGTGGATGCTGAACGTAACCGCGTGAATCTGTCGATGCGTCCTGAAGGTTCTGAAGCGCCGGCGAAAGCACCACGTCAGCCACGTCGCGAGAACAATGAGCCACGTGGTGAACGTAAGCCTCAGGGTAAACGTCCACAGCAAGGACGTCCGCAAGGTGATCGCCCTCAGGGTAAGAAACCTCAAGCGGCTAAACCACAAGAGCAAAAAATTGGTGGTTTGGGTGCATTGCTATTGCAAGCAGGGATTAAAGGTTCTAAATAATTTTCAGATATCTTTAATTTAAAAAAACCTCCCAATTGGGAGGTTTTTTTATTGGATCATTATGAGTTAATCATCGGCACAATCCAGCTGGTGATAATCAGCAAAATACCGAGATGCCCCAATTTTCGTGTCACATAGACCAGTTTAGATGGTGGCTGTTCCAGTCTTTTTGCATATTCTTCCATGCTAATGCCGGGCTTGCCTTTACTGGTAAATAAAAACACCGCCAGGTCGATACAGATCAGAATCGTACCGATATCAGCGACCAGTTCCATCAGGACAAAATCCTGGCGATACAGCGACATGCTGACGCTATAAATCAGATAAATGGCGAAGGCCAGACACAGGTATTGCAGGACAACTAAAAACTTCTGCATAAATCTCAACAGTTCACAAAATTAAAGCAATTATACAAATAATCGGGCAGCTGCTGCCAATTACAAGGCTTGCATCACCTCAGCAAAATTCTGCTTCTCGACCAGTTCCAGAAATTCATCGCCCAGACGCTGACTTTCCGCAATACATTGCTTCCACAGCTGAATCCGTTGGGTTTGATCCAAACCTTTTAAGTTAAAGTCTTTACGATCAGGCAAACGACCCAAAGGCAAACTTTGCAGATATTGCTGCGATGGAGAAAGCAGCAAAGTTCGTGCCTGATTTTCTGGATTTGAGGTACGTTTAAATAACTTGTCGAACCAGCCGGGGGTAATGCTATCGGTAAAATGTGGATACAGCACAATGCCTTTGCTCTGAAAGGGCAGGTCAATGTGATAATCAATCAGGCCACCATCGCGATAATAACCCTGCGGTGCATCCGGAATATTGTTCACCGCTGCCATTACCCCGGGAATAGAGGCTGAAGCCATCAGCCAAGACAACACACTCTGTTCGGTCAGTGCATGATAATGCGTGGTAAATCCATCTTCAGCGATTTTAAACTGTTCACCGATATTGGGCTGGCTGATCACACGTTGCATGAAATAACGGCTGTGCCGGCGCGCGACTGCGGTCGTTCCAAGAATTCCAGCCACAGAAGCCAGCAACGGCAATGCCTTGTCACTCTGGAAAATGTGTTGGGCTTTAATTGAGATGACTGCGAGATGATAATCTGGATGATTGACCAGATCGTTTTCTTTGCCTTGTACCAGATTCAGCAGCATGCCACGGCAGATGTCGCTGACATCCTGACGGGTCATTTTTTTATGAAAATAGAGGTTGGTATAGAGTTCAGCTAAGCGTTCGGTTCCCTGTCGAGCACCATGTGCAGCCATACTGGCAAAGCGCCAGCTGCCAATCGAAGAACCCACCAAAGTTCTACGGTGAGGTGCACGTGGAAAAAACTCACCAAAAATCGCCTGATCCAGTCCCTGGATACCGATACCTTTGGGGCCACCTGCAGCACCAGGTACAATATCGACTTGTTCGGGTTGCAAACCTTGTTGCAGAATCAGCTCACGTGCCAGATGGCCGGCACGAATCGTCAGAGCAGGCGCACGTTTTTGTAAAATCTGTACCATGGTTGAACCTATACTAGCCAAATGTGTGCTTATTTTAAGCGATAGGTCTTAGGACCCAATGGCAAGATATGTCCTAAGGTGACTTTGGAGTCATGCGATGCCCAGAAAATAAAAAACCTGAACAGTGTCAGGTTTTTTTAAAAGCTCATTTAGTTATTTCGCAATCCGCCAGACGGCCAGTACACTCGCCAGTACAATCAGAATCACCGACACAAACCACGGTGAAATAATCGCAATTGCCAGCAGAATGGCCATGACGCTGCCAAACATCCAGCTACGCTTCTGTTGATGTTCCATTTGCAGGCGCATGCTTTGTAATTCATTGAGCTGTTTGGCATGCCAGGCCGACTGATTTTTTAAACCGTTTAAGCTGTCGATCATCAGGGTCGGTAAATCCTGTGCCCCTAAAAGCAGATCCGGAATTTTCTGTCCCAGTTCTTTCAGGTTCTTTTGCGGATTCATCTGGGCCTTGATCCAGTCCGTTAGGATCGGTTTGGCCAGACTCCAGATATCCAGTTCAGGATACAGGTCGGTTCCCAAACCTTCGACATGCACCAAAGTTTTTAGCAGTAGCATCAATTGAGGGGGAATTTCCAGATGGAAACGACGCGCGATATCCATGACTTCAATCAGAATGCCGGCAAAGTCCAGTTCATGCATCGGTTTTGAGACCATTGGCCCCACACTGCGGCGCATTTCACGAGCCAACGCATCCTGATCAGTTCCCGGTGGAATCCAGCCGGCCTGATGCACCACCTGAATCAGCTGCATAAAGTCGCTGTTCATGACCGCCAGTAGCATGCGTGCTACGGTCATCTGGTCATGCTTGGACAGCTCGCCCATAATCGCGCAGTCCAGCGCAATAAAACGCGGATTCGCCGGATTGATGGTTTCTACAAAGACGTTGCCCGGATGCATATCGGCATGGAAAAAATTATCGCGGAACACTTGAGTAAAGAAGATGGTCAGGCCTTTACGCGCCAGATCGGCACGATCCATGCCCAACCGGTCAAAGGTCGCGATATCTGAAATTGGTACCCCGGTAATACGCTCGGCCACCAGCACGTCTTTGCTGTCCATGTAAATTTCCGGCACATACATCATGCTCGAGCCGGTAAAATGATGGCGCATGCGGCGGGTATTGTCTGCTTCCAGCGTCAGGTCCAGTTCATTCAGAATGATCTGTCGATAATCCTGAATGATTTCCGACAGGTGCAATGCGCGGGCAGCTTCCAGACGTTTTTCCAGAAATTGACCGAGCCATTCCAGAATTTCAAAATCCTGCAAAATCTGCTGGCGAATATTCGGGCGGGTGACTTTAACCACCACTTCACGGCCATCATGCAGGGCAGCCGTATGCACCTGAGCAATCGAAGCTGCAGCCAGTGGCTGGGTATCGAAACGCGCGAATAGGGTATTTACATCAGCTTTCAGGGATTCCTGAATGCGCATCTTGGCCACGTCATTATCAAATGGCTTGACCCGGTCTTGCAGTAACACCAGTTGCTGTAAAACTTCAGGTGGAATCAGGTCACGGCGGGTCGAGAGCAGTTGACCGAGCTTGATCGCCAACGGCCCCATTTCTTCTAAAGCCAGTTTCAGCTTGAGCGGATTTTTACGTTCACGACTGGACCAGGCAGCCGGATGCATCCGGATGAGGGACAGTACATGCCGGGATTTTTCTGGTAATTCTTCCGCAGGAAACAACGTGTCGAGTCGATAGTGCGCGGCGATGCGCCAAAGTTCGAGTAAACGTGAAACATGCGGAATCATAAAGCTGTGTACCTAGTCTTGAGTAGAATTGTTTGAGGCATCGATTTGAGCCTGAAGTTGCTGGATTTTTGCTTCAACCCGATCTAAATTTTGATTCAGGATACGGGTGTCCTGATTCAGGTCATCCATTTGCCAGCGAGGGGCAAACAGACCGCTGTCTTCTTTTAAGGCATCTTCGGCAAAGAATAATTGACTTTGCAGGGTGCGTTTTAGCTGCTTGGGTAGCAGTTGCAATTTACCAATTTCATGCGCCAGTGTCGGGCCAATCCAAGGACTTAAATGCGCCGCCAGATCCAGTTCCGCCTGTTGCATGATGCGCTGGATTTCCTGCAATAACTTGTAGTCGCCTTGTAGGGGAATATTACCGACTTCATCGGAAAGCAGCAGCTTGAGTAATTCCACCACATTGCTGACCTGCAAGGTTGCTGTCGCTTCGGTGATTGTCGCGGAACTTGCGTCAAATGGACGTTGTTCAAAGACCGAAGGTGTTTCGGTATGACCGGTTGCCGTTGGTTCCAGACGAACTTTGCCTTCATCAAAAAACACATCAACCGAAAGCTGCGGCGAGGCGATCACCACCCGCAGCATTTTGCCGGACAGGGCATTCAGCTGGATGCGGGTAATGGCATCCAGATCAATCACATGATGAATCACGCGTTCAACAGCACCAAGTGCCAAAATTGACCACATAGGCAAGGAACCTTAAAGTTTGAAACCGCGGTGAACCGCAACAATCCCGCCAGTCAGGTTGTGATAGTCACAATTCTGGAAGCCGGCATTTTCCATCATGCCTTTCAGGGTGCGCTGATCTGGATGCATACGGATCGATTCAGCTAGGTATTTATAGCTTTCTGCATCATTGGCAATGATTTTTCCCATGATTGGCAATGCCGTGAACGAATACAGGTCATACAGTTTAGAGAATGGTTCAAACACTGGTTTAGAGAATTCCAGAACCAGTAAACGGCCACCTGGCTTAAGGACACGGTACATCGCAGCCAGTGCCGCATCTTTATCGGTGACGTTACGCAGACCGAAAGAAATCGTTAAAAGATCGAAGCTGTTGTCTGCAAATGGTTCTAAGGTTTCGGCATTGGCCAGAACGAAATCGACATTGGTACAGCCCGTATCAATCAGACGGTCACGACCGACATTCAGCATGGATTCGTTAATATCAGACAGTACCACATGACCCGTCGGGCCCACTTCGCGGCTAAAGACTTTAGCCAAGTCGCCAGTACCACCCGCGATATCCAGCACATGCTGGCCACGGCGTACACCTGACATATTGATTGCAAAACGCTTCCACAGGCGATGAATACCAAAAGACATCAGATCATTCATGATGTCGTATTTGCTCGCCACCGAGTGGAACACTTCTGCGACTTTCTGGGCTTTTTCTTCGCTGTTGACAGTTTGATAGCCAAAGTGCGTGGTTGAGCCGACGTTGCCTGTATTGGCACCGCGTGGCAGATTGTATTTAGGCACAGTACCCGTCACAGGCGTATCAGTCAGACGTTGTTCTAAAGATTGTTGCTGACCTTGCGGGGTGCCTTGTGGAAGGGGTTCAGTTAAGAATGGGCTCACTTTGTCTGTCTGTTGTGCCGACTCGGGGGTAGGGGTAGGCGTTGTATTTTCATTCGACATTGGAGTCACTCCTAACATATCAATCGGGTTAATCTTGCATTGTCTGCATCATGACAGATTCTAAAGGCTTATTCAGCAATCATGATGCAATTGTTATGAATAATATACAGAAAAATTCACGCTTGGCAGAAATACTCATCGGGTATTTACTGAAATGGTAGCGGATCGCCAGAATGTACTTTCTCGATAATCTGGCGTTCGGTTGCCGTGAACGCGCGTACAAATTTTTCTGCCGATTTGAGTGGCTTCATGGCCAGAAAACCATCCTGCATAAATTCATACATCACCTGAAAGTTATATTTATTCGCCGCGCCCTTACACATTTTAAAGGCCGTATAGACCACAAATGAACGCATATATTTATCCAGACTCATACCGAGCTGATCCAGTAGGGCTAACTGTTTCAGGCGTGCTTCACCCTGATCCAGTTTCAAATAGGTCAGGCGCATCATCTCGTCAGTCAGCGGTTCATGTGGATGATAATCCTGTAATAACTGAATCGCGACCTGTTCATCCAGCTGTACCGCCAGAATAGCCAACTCTACGCCTGAGGTGCCGGTTTTAATGGCATTTTCCGGAATAACTTTTTCTGCTTTATGCGCATATTTCATCAGCCGGGCAATCTGTTCCGCCAGCGCATCAAAGTCAGCGCCGCCGTAGAGACGGTTCAGGAAATATTCGGACATCAACAGGTTTTGTTTTTCAGCAAAATGGGCGCGATGGGTGCGCTGCATGCGGACTTTCTGCCAGGCTTGCACATCCTCTAAACGGCTTAGAATGTCAGACCGGGTGTGATAAGCCAGTTGATAATAATGCGCTAACAGATCATCGAGTACGGCAAGTTTGGACATGAGGCTTCAATTATGATTGGAGGATGCAAGAATCTTAGAGGCTGCCGGACAATCCTGCTATGACAAATTGAACAGAGATCGGGCATTTGTATGTCAATCTGTTGTTTAAATAGCCAATTTAATCGTGTGAAAAACGTTGCCAGAGCTATTTTTGCGCTGAAACTCCTCGCTATACTGCAGACAGAATAAAAGATCAGGGTTGAAGATGCGTATGGAACAACCACAATTTCAGTTAATGGATGAAGATCAGCTGTCTGTCGAGCTGATTGATGCCCAATATAATTTAAAAAAGACCCGGGGCCAGAAAAATGCCAAAAGTCTGGTGATTCTGGTGAATGGCATTGAGCTGGCCGGCAAGGGTGAAGCGGTTAAACAGTTACGTGAATGGGTCGATCCGCGCTATTTGCGTGTGAAAGCCGATAAGCCTCAGCTAGCCGGCCCGAAGCAGACCTTGTGGCAACCTTATGCACGTTTTATTCCTGCCGAAGGCCAGATCATGGTGCTGTTTGGTAACTGGTACAGTGATCTGCTTGGCAGTGCCATGCAAGCTGAAAGCCCGCTGAGTGATGCACAGTTTGATGAATATCTGCAAGAGATGCAGGCCTTTGAACAGGACCTGAAAAATAACCATGTGGATGTGATCAAGGTCTGGTTTGACCTGTCCTGGAAAGTCTTGCAAAAACGTCTGGATGCCATGGATCCGAGTGAAACTCACTGGCATCAACTGCATGGTCTGGACTGGCGCAATCGCAAAGAATATGACACCTTGCAGCGCCTGCGTCAGCGCTTTACCGAGGACTGGTTCATTATTGATGGCGAAGATGAGCAGCAGCGCGACCAGCAATTTGCCCAGTATATCCTGAGTGCCTTGAAACATTGTCCGGATCATCCCGCCAGAGCCAAGGGAAGATGGAAACAGGCCAAGATTCCCGAGCAGTTAAAACATCCTTCCAAGACTCAAGCCCAGCCAGAAGATTACAAACCGGAACTAAAAAAATTAACCGCGAAGGTCGCCAAAGCCATGCGTTCCGATTCGCGTAATGTGGTAATTCTGTTTGAGGGCATGGATGCTGCTGGCAAGGGCGGCGCGATCAAGCGGATTGTCAAAAAACTCGATCCACGTGAATATGAAATTCATACCATTGCCGCACCAGAAAAATATGAGCTGAGCCGTCCTTATTTATGGCGCTTCTGGACCAAGCTGCAAACCGATGATGATATCTGCATTTTTGACCGTTCCTGGTATGGTCGGGTATTGGTAGAACGGGTAGAAGGGTTTTCTAGTCCGGTAGAATGGCAGCGTGCTTATGATGAAATTAACCGTTTTGAACAGAGCCTGGTCAAGCATCAAACGGTGATTGTGAAAATCTGGCTGGCAATCTCTAAAGAGGAACAGGCAGCGCGTTTTAAGGCGCGTGAAGATACACCGCATAAGCGTTTTAAAATTACTGAAGAAGACTGGCGTAACCGGGAACGCTGGGACGATTATCTGAAAGCGGCAGCCGATATGTTTGAACATACCTCGACCGAGGAAGCGCCCTGGCATATTATTGCGACCGATGATAAGAATACCGCACGGGTCGAGGTGTTAAAGGCTATTTTAAAACAGCTTCAGGCAGAATAGTCTACCTGAAGTAGAGGATTTTAAAAAGTTTAAAAATATTCAGCTTAAATAGTATTAACCTTGGGCGACCTGTTTTTGCTGGATACTTTTAGCAGTGCGATAGCAGTCTTGCACATGAGCATCGGCAATTTTTTTCATGACAAAATAACCCAGACTTGCGGCCACCAGCTGACCACCTAGTGGAATGAATTTTGTGACTTGCTTTATCAGCACTTTCGCTGCAACATTGTTCAAAGATTTTTTAACTGCCGTGCGTGCGACCACCAGGCCGGAAAATTCTACGCCACGTTTACGCAGCTCCTGCCAGTGAATCTGACGGGTTTTCGGGTCATAAACACTGATCTGATCAGGGGCCAAGCCGAAGCGGGCATTGATCTCGGGAATCAATTGCGACAAGATGCCGACATCAATGACCACGTCCATAAAAGGTACCGGAATCACGGCGGCACCAGCAGAATAGTAGGCGCGTTTTTTGGTGAGTTCCAGGCATTCGTCGCGGATTTGTTCTAAATCTAGGCTCGGATCGAGACGTTCAGGAATTTTATCTAATTTCATGGGCACTACCTAAGCTCTATGTTGTTTTTTTCTATTCAAGCATCTTTAAGATGCTTTTTTCAAAGAAATTTTTTGACTGAAGTGTGGTTTTAAAGTGTCATAGAGCGCTCGGGATGTATAGTAAATAATCTTTATCGTTTTGTAGTAAAAACCACATTCAGCAGTTCAGGGGAACCAATGGCCATTCATGTTATTCAGAGTCAACGTATTGATGTGCTTTTGGATAGTATGCTGCGTATTGTCAACCAAACTGCCCGGAATCCATTTGAGGTGTTACAAACCCGGCACTTTATTGTGCCATCTCCGGCAGTAGAAACTTGGCTGACCCAGAAAATTGCCGAGAAAAAAGGCATTAGTGCCAATACCCAGTTTCATCACCGGATTCGCGCCTTTCAATGGACTTCTTATCAGTGGGTATTGAATGCGCCTAAAGAAGTGGAACAGGTGCGTGAAGCCAATATTCCGCGCATTATCATCAAATGGCGCGTGTTTCAGGCGCTGCGAAAATGCATTCTGCCTGAACAGATTCCTTTAGATGTCGATCATCCACTGTATTCCATTGTGAAGCGGATTTATGACAGTGCCGACCGGCTGGAACAGGGCACAGAAAAACAGCTGAAAAAACAGAGCATGCTATACTGGGTGGCGGAGCAGGTGTCACGTTTGTTCAGTCATTATATGGATTATCGCGGTTATTGCGCGCGTAACTGTCCTCCAAACAACTGCAGTTGTCCGAGTAACTGGCTCGAGGCCTGGGGACAGGATATTGCGCTCGATATCGAACAGATGCTCTATAGCCCCAAAGATGAAAATGGCCATGAGATGCAGGTGGCCGATTTCGTCAAGACTCAGGCGCGTGAGCTGGAAGCCTGGCAGCGCTGGTTGTGGCAGCATGTATTTCAGGATGACTATGCCAAAATCCTGGAGATTGAACGCCTGTATTGGGAGCGGCTGGAGAATGCAGAAACCCGCGCCCAGGCTCTAAAACGACTACCGGCCCAGATTGTGGTATTTAGCCTGTTAGAATTGCCACCGAGCCAGCTGGATTTTTTACGCCGTCTGGGCCAGTACATTGATATCTATATTTTTCAATTCAACCCCTCGCAGGAATACTGGGCCGACAGTGTCGATCCGGACTGGAAAGCCAGATTTGATTTGCAGCGGGAAGAGCGCTTTATTCAGCGTTTTGAAAAAACCCGTCAACGTAAACCGAATGATGCGGAAATAAAAGATTTCAGGATCAAGCAGCTGAACTTTAATGCCGAAGACCGGGAATCGCGGCATCCGCTCCTGACCCGATTCGGCAAGCAGGCACGGGATCATTTTTCTCTACTCTCTAAACTGTCTTCGGGGGAAGAGGGTCTCTGGGCCGATGTCTTTGTCGATGAATATCAGGACAGGCTGCTGGCCAAAATCCAGTCGGATATCCTGTATTTGCTCGAGCCCGAGCAGCATCAATATGCTTTAAGCCCTGATGATGATTCGGTACAGATTCATGTCTGTCATTCTTCATTACGTCAGCTGGAAGTTCTCAAAGAACAACTGATTCACTGGCTGGCTCAAGGTAATGAAGAAGCGCCGCGTCAGCCCAGTGATATTCTGGTGTTGACGCCAAGTCTGAAAGAACTGGAACCGGCAATTCGCAGTGTCTTTGCGCCACCACCGCGTGAGCGCGAAACCGGCAGCAAACGCCTGCAAAAAGATAACCTGTATTTACCGATCCAGATTGCCGGGGTGTCGCGTCTGGATGTCAGCAATGCCTGGCGCGCGGTACTGGGCCGGATTCAGTGGGTACGGCGCCGTTTCAGTATTGAGGACTTTGCCGACTGGCTCAGCCTGAATGCGACCCAGCAGTATTATGGTCTGGACTATAGTCAGGTAGAGCGGATGTTACAATTGCTGACAGATGCTGGCTTCAAGCGTGGATTGGACCAGCAGCATTTACAGCAAAGTCTGAGCGCAGGCGATGAGGATTACCGGTTTAGCTTTAAATTCGCGCTGGACCGTCTGGCGTTGGGTCTGGCGATTCCTGAACATACCCTGTTTCAGGACACCTTGAGTTATGCCAAGGTTCTGACCAGTGATTTTCCCTTGATATCCACCCTGATCCGGATTTATCAGGATCTGGTAGAGCGCCGTGACTGGCTGACTTTGCATGAAACTGGACAGCGCACGCCAGTCAAAACCTGGCTGGAATATCTGCGCGCCGATCTGAACGAGTTCCGTGATGCTGGCGTGGAATCGCTCAAAACCGTTGCCGAGATTATCGACAAGCAAATGCGGATGCTGACCTTGGCCGATTATCATGACCAGGATGATCCGCATGCCAGTCAGGAACTGGTGGCACTCAGTCTGCCTCTGCCTTATGTGCTGGAAGAAATTCAGAATACCCTGGAGATGCAGCTGGATCAGGCCGAACCGACCGGACAGATTACTTTTAGCCAGATTGGTCAGATCCGGCCATTGCCTTATAAACTGGTGGTGATGCTGAATCTGGATAGCGGTAAATTTCCGAGCCGTAATCAACAGGTTCCGTTTGACCTGATGCGTAGCCTGAAGCCGCAACTCGGTGACCGTTCCCGTCTGGATGACGAGCAGGGCGCCTTTCTGGATGCCTTGCTGCTGGCACAGGAAAATCTATGGCTGTTCTATAATGGCTTTGATCTGGAGGATGGTGAGGCTCGCGATCCATCCACTGCCTTGCAGGAACTGGTTCAACATATCGCGCTGATCTGCCAGTCTGAACAGCCGGATGTCGAAGTCGATCCGATGGTGGATATTCATGGTCTATCGGTCGCTCAACATATCCAGCAGCTTTATCATGTACATCCCTTGCAGCCTTTTGATCCGGCCGGATTCGCAGATATGCAGACACCACGTTATCAGGATCAGTGGTTTGCAGTGGCAGAATATATCCGCAGCGCCGAAGGCAAACGCAGCAGCTGGATTAATGCACATTATCCGGCACTAGAACAAAAAGAAATCCGGGTACTCAAAGGTGATGAATGGATCCGCGATATGATTTTCCCGGCACGTCTATTCCTGAAAAGTGTCGGGGTTTCCACGATTCGCTATGCCGATTTGCCGAGTTCCCGGGAACCCTTATTATTGAACAAGCTGGAACAGTATCAGGTGCGGGATTTCCTGTTGCAACAAGAGCAGGAGATTGAGCCGAACCTGATGCTGGACCGTTTGCCGGTGGGCAAAACCCAGCAAGCCACCTGGCTGGGCAGCCAGCAGGAACAGCAGTTATTGCAAGAACGTTTGCTACAGTTGGGCAAAGAACTGACGCCAGTCACCCAACAATCCCTGCAGTTCAGTCCTGAACTGATCATTCATATAAACGTGCCTCAGGTTCCACACAGCAGCTACTGGCTGAGTATGCAATCCTCTTCGGCCTCGGAAAAACGCCGTGCCCAGGTCTGGCTGGAGTATCTGCTGTGGCTGGCTTACTTAAATGATGATGCACGCTCACCAGAACTGGAGCGCATTGTCATTTTCAGTAATAAAACCCTGAAGTTTTCTGGCTTGAGTTCGAGCAAGGCACATGAGTATTTGCAGCTCTGGTTAAAGGCCTGGGAAATTGGTCAACAGCAGCCGCTGGTCTTGCCGGCAGAATTACTGATGAAAAAAGAGTGGCAGTGGGCCGAGAATGGACAGGGTAAAATGACCATTGTGGAAATGCAGGAATTGTTGGAAGCCTGGAACAACAGTTATAGTCCTAAAACAGCTAAGCCATTGACTTCGAATGAATCTAGTGTCTTGCATCAGGATTGGCAATTTATTTTGCAAGATCAGGATCCGGATCTGGCCTTGCAAAACTGCTGTCATGATTTTGCCCATGGCCTGTATGCACCAATTCATCAACATCTGGAATGGGTGAAATAGCCGTATGACTTTCTTAAAGCAGCAGACGCAAACAGCCATTTCTACCAATCCGATTCAGGACATGAAGTTTCGGGGCCTACACTGGATTGAAGCCTCGGCAGGCACCGGCAAGACCTATACGCTATCCAGTCTGATGGTGCGGATTTTTCTGGACCAGTATTATCCGCATCAGGTGATTGCGACGACATTTACCCGTAAGGCCACGGCTGAACTGAAAAACCGGGTACGGCTTCGCGTCGAGGAAACGCTGGCTTATATCCAGCGTCATCAGCAGCTCAATTCAGTTGAAATCGCAGCAAAAATCCAGAATGAAACCGATCCTTTATTTCAGCAGGTACTGAAAGATTATGGTTCACGGCTGGATTATGCCCGTCGCCGTTTACGTCTGGTGCTAAACCAGCTGGATGAACTGTTTGTCGGCACCCTGGACAGCTTTAGCCAGAAACTGTTACGTGAATTTGCCTTTGAAAGTGGCAAGATTGAACGTGCAGAACTGACCGAAGATCAGGATCTGTATATTCAGCAGCTGATTCATGATGTGCTGCGTGACTGGATTCAGCAGCAGCCGCAATATATGGTCAATCATCTGTATGTTCAGAATCTGCTGAAACCGGTGGAGCATTATACCGGGCTGGTGCGTGATGCCCTGAATTTCAGCAAGCAGCATTTCCGCAAGATCGAACTGGCTGAATGTGACCTGAACAAATTGGAAGCCTGCATCAGTCAATTAGTGAGTATTCAGGAGCATGATCTTGCCGTCATGCGGCGTTATTGTCAGGAAAGTCCGAAGTATTTTCACAAGAGTTTTTTGACCAAGTTAACCGAAATTTGTGAAAACTTTATGACCTGGAGCGCAGCCCTGAAAAATCAGGGTGGCATGAGTTTCTTTGATGCTGAATTGCAGCCGATTTTACTGAATCTGTGCCATTTGCGCCGCAAGAAAACCGATTTCCAGCCGACTACTCAGGTCTTTAACAAAAGCTGTCCGGATGCAGAGCAGCAGCTGATTTTGCAACATAGTCTGATCGTGGCAATTGATGCGCTGTGTGAGGTCAAACAGTATCTGGATGAGCAGCTGCAACAGCTTACCACCTATCTGGAATTTCATATTATTCAAAGTGTGCAGACCCGTTTGCCGCAAACCTTGCAGCAGCAGGGTGAAACCACTTTTTCCCAGCAAATCCGTACATTGGCAGAAGCATTGCAAGGCCAGCAGGGGCAGCGTTTTGCCCAGTTTGTGCAGGCACGTTATCCGCTGATTCTGGTCGATGAATTTCAGGACACCAATCAGGATCAGGATGATCTGCTGGCCAAGATCTGGCGTGATGCCAACCGGGTGCAGTCCGGTTGCATGATTATGGTCGGTGATCCGAAACAGGCAATTTATGGTTTCCGCGGCGGCGACATGCTGACTTATAACAAGGCACACGCTGACGTACGCCACAAGCAGGGTCGTGAATATACCTTGATGCAGAACCATCGTTCAGTCAAACCGCTCGTAGAAGTGGTTGATGCGCTGTTCCAGCGGCAAATGGATTTTGGCGAACAGGTGCAGTACACCCTGATTCAGGCGGGCAGTCGTCCGCATCCGGATCTCATCGATAGTGGGGGATGTAACCCGCAGCCATTACGCTGGATTCAGCTGGGTGAATCGGATGTGGAAGCAGATCAGGCGGTCTGGAAAATCCGTGCATTGCTGAATCAGTCTGCCCAGCAGCAACTGTACTTTCAGCAGCAAGAGCATCAGCAAAGCCTGAGCGCAGATGATATTGCCGTGTTGGGATTTGGGCATTTTGCTCTGGAACAGGTGAAGCAGCGTCTGCAGCGTATGGGCATTCCCTGCTATAAAGAATCCAAACAGAGCGTGTTTGCCAGTCCAATCGCTCAGGATGTCGCGGCAGTATTGACGGCGATCATGGATCCTTTCAATGAGGCCAAGGTCAAGCGGGCTTTACTAACCCGTCTGCTGGGCTTCAATCTGAAAAAACTGATTGATTTGCAAAGCCAGAGTGAAGGCCTCAGTCGCTATATTGCGGATCTGGATATAATTCGGGAAATGTGGTTTGAGAAAGGCTTTTTGACCGCCTGGAATTATGCACTGAACCTGTTTCAGGTCTGGACCAATCTGGTGGCCAGTCAAAGTCTGGACAATGAGCGGGTGGTGGTCAATCTGCGCCATCTGACCGAGATGCTGAGCCAGCAGAGTGAATATTATCAGGGGGCGCAAAAACTCTATCACTGGTATTTGCGCCAGCTTCAGTCGCCTTCAGGCAAGGACAGTGAAAAAGAACGCAAGCTGTCTGGGGATCATGGAGTGCAGCTGATGACCATTCATGCTTCCAAAGGGCTGGAATTTAAAGTGGTGTTTTTATTGGGAGCAGATGCTGCTTTTGATGTGAATAAAGGCAACCTGAATTTTTCCCTGTCTGCGCCTGAACAGGACAATATTCTAGAACAATCCCGGGTGATTGCAGTCAATCACAAGAATTTGCATGAGCAGGCGATTCTGCAGAACGCAGCGCGTAATGCTGCCGAAAACCACCGGCTCTGGTATGTGGCGCTGACCCGTGCCAGTCACCGGGTATATGCCATGCTGCAGGACCAGAATGCACAGTCCGATTCCGGGCTGGCCTTCTGGCGTGGTCAGGGAGATCAACTGTTTCAACATGCTTTAAGTCTGGTCGAGCCGTCTCTGTCTCAGGAACCACCGCGTCTGGTCGAGCAGTCGAACCATCATCAGATTGAAATGCGGGCGCAACCTTTGCCAGAGCGGCAGTTTTATCCGCGAACCAAAACCAGTTTTACTGCCTTGTCACAGCATCAGCTACATGGACATATCTTGCAGGACAATCTGGTCACGGCTTCTGAACAGCCCGATAGTGCCGCTGATGAAATTCATTTTACAGATCTGGAAGAACAGCCAGCAGCCGTGCCTTTAGACTGGATTAGGCTGAATTTTCCTAAAGGTACCGTAGCCGGAACATTCCTACACAGCATTTTTGAACATATTGATTTTCAGGACAGCAGTTACTGGAATCTGGAAATCCGGCGCCGTTTTAAAAATACCGCACCGCAAATCTGGCAGGAACTGAAAGAAAAATTTGAACAGGCTTTTCATATACGTAGTGTACTGGAACAGGCTTTTTTCCCACATTATCAGACAGCAGTGGTGAATTTGCGCACCCTGTTTCAGGTAGCAGCTCAGACAGATTTCAAAGCCGAGGAATTGCGTCAGAGTATGCAGCGCGTATTGTCCAGCCTGAACTATAAGTTATTGACCGGAATTCGCCTGCATGATCAAAGTGAAGCTTATCGTCAGCAATGGCAGCAGCTGTTTCACTCGGCACAGCAGCTCGAGCGTTCGGCTCTGTTGGAATTTTTAAATCAGTTTCAGGTGTATTTCGATGGGCTGGAGGATGACGCCTTTATCCAGTTTTTTGAACAGGAAATAGCTCAGCTCATACGCTCTGCAAGCACTGAATCGCTGAATGTGGACAGTATTTTCCAGACGGCTTTTGAGGGATTGCTGGACGAGATCACAGAAGATATTTTGCTGAACCTGATGCATGACTGGGTGCGTGATATTCTTATTACCCCGATTCAGGCAGATTTTGCGTTGGCACAGCTGGAGGCTAAACAGTATCTGTCAGAATTTCCTTTTTATCTGTCCTTGACCGATGCCCCTTTGCAGATTTGGCAAATCCATCAGCTTTTTCTCGAACATGACATGGTCATGAGCGATTTTAATGAAGCCAAGTCGGCGCGATATCTGACCGGTTCCATCGATCTGGTGTATTTTGATGGCCAGCGTTACCATATTGCCGATTATAAAAGTAATTTTCTCGGCCCTGATCAGCAGCAATATAGCGCTGAGGCGATTCAGGAGAATATGAGCCAGTCTAGTTACTGGTTGCAGGCCGCTCTGTATCTGGTGGCGCTGCATCGTTATCTGAGTGCCAATATGCAGGGCTATTCGATTCAGCAGCATCTGGGCGGCGCAACCTATCTGTATTTGCGCGGGATGAATGGTCAGACGCAGCAAGGAGCCTATCATTGGCAACCGGACACTGAATTCATAGAAAAACTGGATCAAATCCTGGGCTATTTTGAGCAGAAAAAATCAGCATGATTTTGCAGTTTTATAAAATATATAGAAATTAAACAGAAAACTATCCTGTGGATAACTTTGAGGATAACTGTGTGGAAAATGAGCAGAATCACGTGTCGCAGCAAGACTCCAATTTAATGGCTTGGATTGACTATCTGTGTCGGCCTCCATTCAGTACAGCTGCATTTGATCCGGCAGCAAAATTATTGATCCAGCAATTGCTTGAAGCGATGCAGGCGGGGGATAGCTGTATCGAAGTTGATCCTCAGCAGGTTGCCTTATTACATAATCTGGTTCTAGACCGCCGTCAGCAGAGTGCAGGAATTGCACCATTTATTTGTGCAGATCAGCATTTATATTTGTACCGTTACTGGCAGCTGGAGCAGGCGGTAGCCTCACATATTGCTCGGATTAAAGCCCAACCGGTTACCGCTATTGATTTATCCGAACGTAATCGCAATTTATTGTCAGATCCACAGCAAAAATTGGCACTGGAAATGGTTGCGCGGCAGGCGCTGAATATTATTACCGGCGGTCCGGGTACCGGTAAAACCTATACCTTGGCGCATATGATTGCGGTCCTGCATGAAGCCTTGCCAAATATCCGGATTGCCATGGCAGCACCTACCGGAAAGGCCGCACAGCGCATGAAAGAAGCACTGCAAAAAGCCTTGCACAGTGAAGCTCTACAACAGTTTGAGCTAGAACCCTTAAAACAGTTACAACCGGTCACCCTACATCGCTTATTGGGTTTGGGTACTCGCGGACAGCCACGCTTTCATGCCAAACAACCTTTGCCCTATGATGTGATTGTGGTCGATGAAGCCTCGATGCTGGATTTGAATCTGTCACAGATGTTGCTGGCCGCCGTACCGTCTCATGCACGGCTGATTTTACTCGGTGATGCAGACCAGCTGGCTTCTGTGGATGTCGGAACGGTACTGGCAGATTTACAGCAAGTAGTGACTCTGGAAGATAACCGAGTCAATTTAATCACCACACGACGTTTTGCGCCAGGGGCCAAGATTGGCGCAATAGCGGAGTTTATCCAGCAGAATCATGAGCCTTCTCACGTCTTGCAAAAATTTGAGCAGCAAATCGTGGCAGCCAGTGAGTTACAGGCGATCGATTTGGATCAGGTGAAGATCGACCAGTTGCAGTTACAATACCTGCTCGCTGGTGCCGAACAGACCGCGCATAATTTGAATCAGTATTATGACCAGCTGATGTATGGTTATCAGGCTTATGTACAGGCCATAAAAACAGAACGAAACTCAGCTGATTTTGAACACTATGTGCAACAGGTGGTCAAAACTTTTGATGATTACCGTATTTTAACGGCAATCCGTTCTGGTGATCTGGGGCTGCTCAAGATCAATCTACAGATTGAACAACGTTTTTTAGCAGCCCAAGGTCAGTTGAAACAGGGCGACTGGTATGTCGGACGACCCGTCATGATGAGCTATAACGACTATCAGTTGGGCCTGTCCAATGGTGATATTGGTATCTGTTTTTTACGTGAGCAATCTGGTCAACGTCAGTTTGAAGTGTATTTCCCGAGTCTGGAAAAATGGGTATTAGCCACCCGTTTACCTAAAAGTATTGAAACCGCTTTTGCGCTGACCATTCATAAATCTCAAGGTTCAGAATTTTCCCATACGGCAGTGGTGCTGGATCAATATGCAAAAAATTTATTGAGCAAAGAGTTGATTTATACTGCAATTACTCGAGCCAAAAAAGTGGTCAGTTTATTGGTAGATTATGATGCTTTTACACAAGCACTTTGTGTTAAAACTACCCGGAAAAGTGGTTTGAGCCAAAAAATCATTGAACAATCTAGTAATTTAATTGGCAAAAATAATCAAATCTTGTAGGTAAAAGCTTACAAGGATTCAGGAAATTGACGCATAGAGCTTTTGCTCGGTTTTTGAGAAGATTGGTTCTACAAAATAACTCAACACGGAAAGTTGAGCATAATCGCATAATGATAATAATAATGTCGGTAGACAGCGAACTTACAGTGAAGTAAGTGAAAGAGGAAACTTACAGCCGCTAAGCCTTGTAGTTTTGGGAGAGACTACAAGGCTTTTTTATATCCTGATTTTTTTATAGGAAGCTTGCTGGATTTTTATCCTAATTTCTTAGCAAAAATTTTCAGCCCTAGCCAGTAAACTTAAGTAAATAGCGTTAAATAAAACGAGAGCTGTGTAACATTATGCAAATTTTCACCCTGTGATGTACGAAATGGCTTACAGCAAAATGAGGCAAATACCTCTAGTTGTCTGGTGGGAATATGGCAAAATCTACCACACAAGGAAGATGATTTTTCAACAGGATGTTTGAAAATAATAATAAGCGTAAAACGCCATAATAATAAAATAAATAATAATGATAAGAGAAAGAACTACAGCGCCAAAAAGCCCGAGTTTACTCGGGCTTTTTTTTATCCATTTTCTATGGGGAGTAGCTGAAGATTCAAGCGAGCTAAAGGGTTTGCGGGCTTTTCAAAGGAGTTTCTATATTTAATTTATTCTGGATTTATTTCATTAAAATAATGCAAAACCTGAATCTTTAAGGAACAAGAGTCATCGGATCTGAGCTGTATCAATGAGCAACCAAAACCATGCAAAAATCTGGATCTATTTTTGCAATTTGATGCGTTTTCCCTTAAAATATGCAACTTGCTGTAGTGATGCACGGCAGTCAAGGTTTTGAATTCTCATCACTTTGATTTTTATCAAAATATACAAGCATCTCGGAGAAATCGAATGGCTTTAACTAACGCAGATCGCGCAGAGATCATGGCTAAATTCGCTCGCGCTGAAAACGACACTGGTTCACCAGAAGTTCAAGTAGCTCTTTTAACTGCTCAAATCAATGACTTACAAGGTCACTTCAAAGAGCACAAACACGACCACCATAGCCGTCGCGGTCTAATCCGTATGGTTAACCAACGTCGTAAACTACTTGACTACCTTAACGGTAAAGACCACGGTCGTTATGTAGCATTGATCGGTGCTTTAGGTTTACGTCGTTAATTCGATTTAAACTTTATTTTCGGGTGTATTGCATGCTTTGTGCTGTATTACTGAAAACTAAAGTCGGCTTAGCTTTGCGCTGAGCCAGTGGAAGGGGCGAATGTTTCGCTCCTTCTTTGTGTTTAAAAATAGTATTTAATCTGGTGAGGTCGGCTTCTAAGCTTTGTCATTTACTCGTCCATATGGTCATGAATGCCAAACCTTAGGGGTCTCCACTAGAATAATTGTTCACAAGAACTAGGAAAAAATAAAACATGTCAATGTTTAATATTATTCGTAAAGAATTCCAATTCGGTCAGCACAACGTTATCTTGGAAACAGGTCGTGTTGCCCGTCAGGCAAACACTGTTGTGATCACCATGGGCGGCGTACAAGTACTTGTCGCTGTTGTGGCACAGCCTAAAGCAAAAGCAGGTCAAGACTTCTTCCCATTGACTGTAAACTATCAAGAAAAGCAATATGCTGCTGGTCGTATCCCGGGTGGTTATGGCAAGCGTGAAGGCCGTCAGTCTGAAGCTGAAACTTTGATTTCACGTCTGATTGACCGTCCAATTCGTCCGTTGTTCCCAGAAGGTTACTTCAACGAAATTCAAGTAACAGCCACTGTTATTTCTTCTGATAAGACAATGGATGCTGACATTGCTGCAATGTTGGGTACTTCAGCTGCATTGTCTATTGCTGGTACACCTTTCCGTGGTCCGATTGGTGGCGCGCGCGTTGGTTTAATCAACGGTGAATACATCCTGAACCCAAACCTTGAACAACTTAAAGAGTCTGATCTTGATCTTGTTGTTGCTGGTACTGAAACTGCAGTATTGATGGTTGAATCTGAAGCGAAAGAACTTTCAGAAGACCAAATGCTGGGCGCTGTATTGTTCGGTCATGACGAAATGCAAATTGCGATCCAGGCGATCAAAGAATTTGCTGCAGCTGCAGGCGCGGTTGAATCAACTTGGGTTGCTCCAGTTAAAAACGAAGAACTTCTTGGTAAATTGAAAGAAGCATTCGAAGCGAAAATCTCTGAAGCTTACACGATTGCAGTTAAGCAAGACCGTTATGCGGCACTTGACGCGCTTTATGCAGAAGCAGTTGCACAGTTCGTTCCTGAAAATGACGAAACTGGCATTGCAGAAGAAGTAAATGAGCTGTTCGAAGACCTTAAATACCGTACCGTACGTGACAACATCCTGTCTGGTAAGCCACGTATTGATGGTCGTGATACCAAAACTGTTCGTGCAATCGACGTACAAGTAGGCGTTCTAGATCGTGCTCATGGTTCTGCATTGTTCACACGTGGTGAAACTCAAGCCTTGGTCACAACGACTTTGGGTAATACACGTGATGCGTTGATGGTTGATACTCTTGCAGGTACCAAAACTGACAACTTCATGTTGCACTACAACTTCCCTGCATACTCTGTAGGTGAAACGGGTCGTGAATCTGGTCCTAAGCGTCGTGAAATCGGTCACGGTCGTCTGGCACGTCGTGGTGTTCAAGCTGTACTTCCTGCGGCTGACCGCTTCCCATACGTGATCCGTATCGTATCTGACATCACTGAATCTAACGGTTCATCTTCAATGGCGTCTGTATGTGGTGCTTCATTATCATTGATGGATGCTGGTGTTCCACTTAAAGCACCAGTTGCAGGTATTGCGATGGGTCTAGTGAAAGAAGGCGAGCGTTTCGCAGTTCTTTCTGACATCTTGGGTGATGAAGATCACTTGGGCGACATGGACTTTAAAGTAGCTGGTTCTGCAAACGGTATTACTGCGCTACAAATGGACATCAAGATCGAAGGTATCACTGAAGAGATCATGGAATCTGCATTGAATCAGGCTTATGCGGGTCGTATGCACATCTTGAATGAGATGAACCAGGTGATTTCACGTGCGCGTCCTGAAATTTCGATGCACGCACCGACATTCCAGGTGATCAACATCAACCCGGATAAAATCCGTGATGTGATCGGTAAAGGCGGCGCGACCATTCGTGCAATTACTGAAGAAACTAAAGCGGCGATTGATATCGAAGATAACGGTACAGTTCGCGTATTTGGTGAAACTAAAGCGGCTGCGCAAGCTGCAGTTGCCAAGATTCAGGCACTTACGGCTGAAATCGAGCCAGGTACAATTTATACAGGTAAAGTGATTCGTATTGTTGAATTCGGTGCGTTCGTAAATATCCTGCCAGGTACTGATGGCTTACTTCACATCTCTCAAATCTCAAACGAACGCATTGCGAACGTGGCAGATGTATTGAAAGAAGGTCAGGAAGTAAAAGTACAGGTTGCGGATGTTGATAACCGTGGCCGTATTAAATTAACGATGAAAGACATCGAACAAGTTTAATTCTTAAAAATATTCACATGGGAAAATTCATGTGAATAACAATAAAAAAGCCCTGAGCTTGATCAAAGTGTTTATTTTGGCTGGCTCAGGGCTTTTTTTATGCTTCAGTATTGGTCTGAATGTGGTGTTCAGTTGATCTCAGGTTAAGGGATCTGCTTCAGAGCTTTTTAACAAACGATAAATTTCATCTTTTAATTTCAGTTTTTTACGCTTGATCGCCTCAATATCATTGTTGATATGATTGACTGGATCAAGTTCAAGCTGGCTGATTTCTTTGTCCAACTCGTTATGTTCCTCGAATAACTTGGCAAAATAGGGATTTTCCTCGCGAAGTTGCACAATCAAGTCGCGGTATTCGGGAAACATGTATTTGATTTTCTTATTGCAATCTTTGGTTTTCATAGGGATTCTTATACTCTAATCATAAAATTAAATATAAATATGTTCTGATCTGCACTGAAAAATGCAGATCGACAGAACATGAAAAGGATTTACTTGAAGTGCAAATGTTTGACCTCGCGGCGTAACTCCTGCACTTCATCAATGAGGTCCAGCATCATGGCAACGGCGCTAAATGAGGCATCAAAATCGCGTTGCAGGCGATAGGCGCGTTGTGCACGCGAGATATCTTCACCGAGGAAAGTGCTGGTCGGGGTTGTGGAACGATTGGGTAAAATTCCATGTTCAATTAACTGCATGACCCATTCCGGGCTTTGTCCACAGGCTTCTGCAAAGTGGATCAAGTCAAATGAACGATCGTCCATAATTTCTGAGGGGGTATAACCGTGGGAAAAACTTTCTTGGTACTGAATCGTAGTCATGGGTCTACTCCTTAAACAGCCAAGTGTGCAAAATCCGGAGAAAGGGAAGGTGCTAAAATAGAACGCTTTCCAATCCTTGGACATGCAGACTCAGAGTGATGACTCAAATGATCATGAGTGAAGAGTCGGGATGTGCCAGTAGTTGATGGATCAGTCGGTCTGACCGGATATCTATCAGCAGCATGCGAGGCAAAGAAGGTTAAAGCTGAAGTTGTTTTTATAATTTTATGTGTTATCGACAAAGCGTATTCAATCACTTTCCTGTGTTGAATAGAGGGCGCCATATTAGGGCTGCAAAGCAGACCAGAGGGCAAAATTGAACGAGGCTGAAGATTGATCATCATAAGTGGATAAAAAATAACCGTCTTCGATCCATTATTATGACTTTGCCTGCTCCAAAACAGTTTTTATTTGTACCTTATTGTTTCAAATCATGACAAAGAAAAAAGCCCCTGATATAGGGGCTTTGAAAATCTTTCTGAAATTAATATTTTACCCAAGTAACACTGCGACCAATTACCGATACCCCCACATAACCACGCAAGGTCAGACGTTTACCATTAGCACTTAAGCGTGCTTTACCTTTGTAAACTTTGCCACTGATCGGATCAAGCACTTTGCCATCATGGTATTCACGCGGCTTTTTCGGATCTGCCTTAAAATCCCAGATAAACGGCAGGCCTAGAAAAGGTTTGTTCTTGAGCTGACCTGGACATTTATGACAGATCCCCATTTTTTCTGCGCCAGGCAAGCTGCGTGTTTCGACAATCACTCCTTCATAACTGCCATCTGCTTTCTTGCGAATTTCTACATCCGCACGAGAATAACCCGATTGATCATCGATGGTTTTCCATTTACCCAATAACGGATCTTCATAGGCAAAGGCCAGGCTAGAGACTGCGGCCAAACTCATCCCCATTACTAGAGTATTCAATAATTTTCTCATAACATACCTGTTAAATTGATGATGTATTCATTTTAGAATTATTACTCTAATTTATTTTAAAAGCATAATTAAATCAAGAGTATGAACTGTGCAGTCTTTCTCATAATTTTTTGAAAATGATGAATATTCAGGTTTTGTTAGTGTGAATAGTCTTATAATTCAACAGGGATTCTTAGATTGGATTCACAGGAGAGTTTGATTCAGGGAGTAGACGGGTTTTCTACTGTAGGGGAATACGCTTTGTTGAGCTCAGTCGACCAGGTGTTAAAATACAAAAAAAGCATTCCGGGGAATGCTTTTAAACTTAAGGATTAGAACTGCTTAGCTCAGGTGTTTACCAAATAGACCCAAGGCTTCTTCAGCGGTAAAGGTATACTGGCTATTACAGAACTGACAGTCCATCTCGATCGGATTCTGGAATTCCAGCGTTTCACGGATCGACTCTATTCCGATTTGCTGTAAAGCGACTGCACAACGCTCTTTAGAGCAGGTACAACCAAACTTCAACACTTCCGTATCTGGCAGACGCACTTCTTCTTCGTTATATAAACGGTACAGAATATCAGTGGCTTGCAAACCGACTAACTCTTCAGTTTTTAGAGTCTCTGTGAGCATGGTCAGACGTGGCCATAGATCTTCATCTACCCGGCGTTGTTCTTCTTCACTATTACGTGGTAATAACTGAATCAGTAAACCACCTGCACGCTGATGGTCACTTGCCAGTACAATACGCGTCGGAATCTGTGCAGACAGGTCATAATACTGCATCAGACAGCCCGCCAGATTTTCTTTATCAAGGGGTACAATCCCCTGATAACGCTCACCAAATTCTGGTTCGATATTGATGAATAGAACCGGAGAGGTGAGTGATTTCAACACTGTACTACTGTCTTCACCGACCAGAAAGTGCGGATCTTCTTCATAGTCAGCCAGAGCGCGAACTTCACCCAAATGGTTACATTCAGCCATAGCCCATTTAAATGTGCCCGATGCCTGAATTTGCAGGCTGATACGCCCTTTAATCTTCAATGTACTGGCCAGCAGTGCAGTGGCACTAAGCATTTCACCTAGCAGGATTTTAACTGCAGGCGCATAGTCACGTTGCGCTAAAATGGTTTGTAAAGCTTCTTCAAGATGCACCACTTCACCACGAACAGGGCTATCTTCAATAAAAAAGCGTTGGCGTAAATCAGACATAAAATTCTCCATAACCCTGCTTTAATGGTGTCATTATTGTAAAACACAAGTTAGGACAGTTCATCTCTTAACGTATCAATTCCTGCGCCGTTTGTATCCTGTTGCTGCGGTGTAGCCTGTTTTTGCACTTTATGGCGTTGATCCTGGGTAAACAGATGCTCCAGTTCAGCCAAACTGCTGCGCTGATTTTCATAATTTGGATGTTCATCCGGATCCAGATGATATTGACTATTGAGCAACTTTTCATCCTGTTCACGGAAGTTTTGAATCTGTTGCAGGCTTTCTTCCGGGTCAGGATTGAGCTGGGTTAATAAGGCTTGACTGAGTTCCAAGGCGGAAAGATAAGTTTCACGCCAGATATGTTTCACGCCCAAATCCTGCAATAAATGCACATGATGTCGATCACGGGCGCGGACCCATAAACAGGTTTCAGGATAATTCAGCCGCAGATGCCGCACGATCAGCATTGAGTCTTCAATATCGTCAATCGCCACAATCACCTGTTGTGCTGTGGCAATACCGGTCTGTATCAAGGCTTCGGGTTCTGTTGCATCCGCCTGATAGAAAGGGATATCGTACTGCGCCAGAAGTTCAGTGGCTGGCACATTGCTGTCCATGACACTAAAGGCATGTTGCTGCTGCAGTAAAATCCGGGCGATAATTTGCCCGAAGCGGCCAAAGCCAATCAGCAGGATTGGTGTATGGGCTTGAGGATTAATATCAGTTTCAAAAGTCGCTGCCAGATGATTGTGGCGATCCAGACGCGGTAAGATCTGACTGTGCAATAACCAATAAAATGCGGGGGTCAGCAGCAAGGAAAAACTCACCATCCACAGCAAGGGAGAGAGCAGATCAGCCGCAATAATCTGGTCGGAAACCGCAATCACCAGTGCCAGTAAAGCAAATTCGCCACCTTGTGCCAGACTGGCTGCTAACAAGGTGCTATTGCGCCAGCTATTTTGATGATAACGCGCCAATGCCAGGTTGATTGCAAACTTGCCCAAGATTAAAATGAGGGTGCCACCGAGAATCATCCAGGGGAAATTGAGCAGATCAGCTAAGTGCAGTGACATGCCCAGACTGATAAAGGCTAGGCCCATCAACAGACCCTGAAAAGGCCGAATCGCGCTTTCTACCGCAGGCCGGAAATCTGAATCTGCCAGTAAAATGCCGGCAAATAAGGCACCGAGAAATAGATTCAGGCCGAGGGTATTCATTAACACCAACAATGCCAAGGTCACCGCAATCGCTACAATCGCATGCAGTTCGTGACTGCCACTTTTAGCAATCCAGCGATACAACGGCTGCATCAAGTAACGATTACACAGGAACAGACCGCTTAACGTCGCGATGAGGGCAGCAAAGTAGGCCACGCCATGTTCGGTCGAGCGAATCCCGGCAAATAAGGGAATGGCTGCAATCACCAGAATGGCCAACAGAGCATGAATCAGCAGAATCGAATAGGCTTGCTGACCATAGCTGGTGGCGAACTGTTCCTGATGATTGAGATGTTGAAGCACCAAAGTCAGGGCGGACAAACTGCCGGCGAGTCCAATTACAATGCTGGCGAGTAGGCTTTGCTGAAGGAAAACCCAGGCCATGAGCGTGAAAATCAGGGTGCTGATTAGTACCTGTAAAGCAGCCATCATCCACAGGGAGGGATTAATCTGCACAATGCGTTGTGGTCTGAGTTGCAGGCCGATCCAGAACATCAGTGCCATCAGGCTGACTTGCATGAAACTACTCATGACTTCGGGTGTCTGAATCAGGTGCAAAAGGCTTGGACTTAAGATGATCCCTGTTAACAGATAGCCCAGCACACTTGGCAATCTGAGCCTTTTACTCAGTGGCACTATCAACAGTGCAATGACCAGAACCAGTGTTATTTGTAACAGTATCGACATTTTCCTGCCCTAAATTTATTCTTGATCCAGACTTGCAGTTTCGTATTCCAGATCGATCCTCAGGCGCAATATCTTTTAGCTCAGTTCCTGAGGGTCGATGTCCAGCGTGAGCTTCATGCTAGAAGGTTTGTCCTGCAGCATGTTTTGCCACCAGCTACGCACATAGTAATGCAAACGTGGACGATCCGCTGACAATAGCACCATATGCGACTGATAGCGTCCGGCCTTACGTTCCATTGGCGCAGGAATTGGTCCCCAGATGTCCAGCGCCAGATCAGGATATTGCCTGAGGAGTGCTGCATGTTTCTGTAAGAATTCGGTATTTTGTGCCTGATCCTTGGATTCACAGCGAATCAGGATGGCATAACGGTAGGGCGGCATTCTGGCCATCTGCCGTTCTTTTAAGGTCTGCTGGGCAAATACGCGATAATTTTCATTCACTAAGGTGTTCAGCAGGGCATGATCAGGTCTGAGGGTCTGCAGATAAACATCGCCTTTATGTTCACCACGTCCGGCACGGCCAGCCACTTGCACGATCAGTTGCGCAGTCCGTTCAGTAGCACGGAAGTCCACACTCAGCAGACCGGAATCAATATCCAGAATCGCCACCAGCGTCACATAAGGAAAATGATGCCCCTTGGCCAGCATCTGGGTGCCGAGTAGAATCGCCGGTTCGCTTTTCTGAATCTTGTTATAGATTTTTTGCCAGCTGCCGACCCGACTGGTGGAATCGCGATCGACCCGAATCACCTCAAAATCCGGAAATAGCTCATTTAAATGTTCTTCGACTTTGCCGGTGCCCATACCCAGTGTAACCAGTTCCTGATGCTGACATTGCGGGCAGTGTTCCGGCATACGGTGAATAGTACCGCAGTGATGGCAATGCAGATGCTGATAAGGCTGACGGTGTACAGTGAAGTTGGCATCACAGTGCGGACATTGCGCCTGCCAGCCACAGCTGCCACAAAGCAGAACGGGGGCATAGCCACGGCGGTTTAAAAAAATCAGCACCTGTTCTTTTTTCTCCAGACGCTTTTTGATGTCCTGAATCAATTGCAGGCTAATCCCATGCTTTTTTTGCGCAACTTTTAAATCTAGAATGTGGATTTTTGGCATCAGTGCAGTACCGGCACGCTGGTTCAGCTCCAGTACCTGCATCTTGCCATGTTCCACCAGCGCATAACTGTCAATACTTGGTGTGGCTGACCCTAAGATTACCGGACATTGCTGTAAATGGCCGCGGTACAGAGCGACATCTCGGGCATGATAGCGGAAGCCTTCCTGCTGTTTAAAGGACAGGTCATGTTCTTCATCCAGAATGATCAGGCCTAGATTCGGCATTGGCGTATAAATGGCAGAACGTGTACCAAGCACAATCGAGGCTTTGCCGGTTTCCGCCGATTGCCAGGCTTGTAGCCGTTTGGAATCATTCAGGCCGGAGTGCAGCAGTGCGATATGGCAATGAAAACGGGACTGAAAACGGCTGATGGTTTGCGGTGTCAGGCCAATTTCCGGTACCAGCACCAGCACCTGTTTGCCCTGTTTTAGTACCTGCTCCATGATCTGCAAATACACTTCAGTTTTACCGCTGCCGGTCAGACCATCCAGTAAAAAAGCCTGATATTGATTGCGAAATTTTAATACCTGTTTGACTGCATATTTTTGTTCAGGATTGGCCGTTAGCGGCATCTGTGCCAATTGCATCGGCTGTGGACTGAAATCTTGTGGCTCCAGCACACAGGCACAAATCTCTTTTTTCTCCAGTGCTTTTAAGGTCGCAGTTTCAATCCCGGCCATATTCAGCACATTTTCAGTGGTCCCGACCGGATGCAGTTTTAAAATCCGGTAGGCTTCCTGCTGCTTGTCCGAACGGCGTACTTTGGCCTCGGCATCAGGGTCCAGCAATTTCCAGGTACGAGCTAGCAGGTTATAAGGCTTACCCTGACGCAGGAGAGTTGGCAGGGCACTGTGAACGACTTCACCGATCGGGAACTGATAATACTGCGCTGACCATGTCAACAAACTTAAAACTTTGCTATCTATAATGGCACGTTCATCAAGTAGTTCGGTCACTGCCTTAAGTTTAAAGCGCGGATCGAGAGGAGTGTCTGCGGACAGTTTTTCGATAATCACCCCGACCAGATTCTGACGTCCAAATGACACCATTACACGTGCGCCAATCTGTGCCTGTTTAAATTGTTCTGCACTCATCGTGTAATCAAAACAATCAAATACATGCACAGGTACAGCAACGCGTACGCGATAAATTGAACTTAAATCGGTGTGGGAATTTTGCATATCTTGGGGTGGAGATCCTGAAGAAATTTCGTCGTGCTTAAAGTTCGATTATGTTAGAGTGAGTAGATAATTTATATCAAAGAATATGAATGATTTCGGTGGTCTGACGCAACAGCGTTGAGCAAAATTTTGGAAAATTAGAGCATTACAATGCCTGCATATCAGTTTATTGCGCTTGATGCTTCAGGAAAGCAGCAAAAAGGCGTGCTGGAGGGGGATTCTGCACGTCAGATCCGGCAACAATTACGGGATAAAGCACTTATTCCTGTCTCTGTTGATCCTGTTGAAAAAAAAGACCAGCAGCATCGTCGAAAATGGTTTGAAAAAAGTATTACCGCCTATGATCTGGCTCTCATGACCCGGCAGCTGTCCGTGCTAGTCGCCGCCGCGATTCCATTGGAAGAAGCCATCCGTGCTGTTGGCAAGCAAAGCGAAAAAGTACATGTACAAAACCTGCTGATGTCAGTGCGCTCAAAAGTGCTGGAAGGGCATAGTCTGGCGCAGGGCCTGCAGCAATCCGGACGTTTTCCTGAACTGTATATTGCCACAATTGCTGCCGGTGAACGTTCCGGACATCTGGACCTGATTCTGGATCAGTTGGCTGACTATACCGAAAACCGGTTTGCCATGCAGAAAAAAATTCAAGGTGCAATGATCTATCCGATTATTCTGATGCTGATGTCCTTTGCGATTGTGATGGGGCTGATGACCTATGTGGTGCCGGATATCGTCAAGACTTTTGATCAGAGTAAAGACGCCTTGCCGTGGATTACTGTGGCCTTGATGAAAGCCAGTGATTTCATCCGCATTGCCTGGCCATTTTTATTGATCGGTGGTGCTTTGGGGATTTTCCTGTTGGTCCGGTTTTTAAGAACCACCGCCGGGCATTATGCCTTTGACCGTCTGACCTTAAAATTGCCTTTATTCGGCAAATTGTCACGCGGGATTAATGCCGCACGTTTTGCCAGTACCTTATCCATTTTGACCCAGTCTGGCGTGCCTCTGGTTGATGCATTGCGGATTGGTGCCGCAGTCAGTAACAACTGGGTGATCCGGGATTCTGTCAATCTGGCAGCGGAAAAAGTCACTGAAGGTGGTAACCTGGCAACCCAACTGGAACGCAGTGGTTATTTCCCGCCGATGATGGTACAAATGATCAAAAGTGGTGAAGCATCCGGTGAACTGGACCGCATGCTGGAACGTGCTTCACAGATGCAGGATCGCGAAGTGACCACCCTGATTTCAACTTTACTGGCCTTGCTGGAACCTTTAATGCTGGTACTGATGGCCAGTATCGTTTTGGTCATTGTGATTGCAGTGATGCTGCCAATTGTGAATATGAATAATATGATTTAAACAGAAGCCAGTTAGAATTTTGCTGTGATCAAGATTCAAGTGGAAATTCTGAATGATGCAAATAAATGAGAGAGATTGAATGAAAAGGAATCAATTAAATAAACAGACGGGCTTTACCTTAATCGAAGTCATGGTGGTGATTGTTATTCTCGGTGTGCTTGCTGCGCTGATCGTTCCGAACGTGATGGGACGTGGTGAAAAGGCCAAAGTCGATACCACCGTGATCAAGTTACAAAGCATTGCAGGTTCACTGGATCAATACAAGCTGGACAATGGCAAGTATCCAAGTATGCAGGAAGGTGGTCTGGATGCACTGGTGAATCAGCCAGCGACTGCAAAAAACTGGGTGCCAGGCGGTTATGTCAAGGGTGGTTTTCCAAAAGACAGCTGGGATAATGAACTGCAATATGTGATTCCGGGTACCGATGGTCGCAGCTTCGATCTGTATTCATTTGGTGCAGATGGTCAATCGGGTGGTGAAGGAACAGATGCCGATATTTATTATCAGCCTTAATTGAGAATCATTATAAATTCTCGATAGATGGCATATATCACTTCACTTAATAGGCTATTTCAATACGAAGTGAAGTGATAATAACTCTTAATTATTAAATATAATGTAAGTTAATGATATTTATAATAATGCAATAATAAAATTGATATGCGAGTTATAATAAGAATTATTCCCATATTTATCTATTACAATTCTCGTAAAATATGAATAAACATAAACTTTCTATTTATTTAAAAAAGCTCATAATGATCTGAATGGCACTTGACTCGCCAACGGAGAAGCACATGAAAGCATTTATTCTGGGAGATGAAATCAATCAATTTCATTGGTCGATGCTGAAATCTGTTCTTCTGGTCTTAAGCATGTTGCCGATCAGTCAGGGTATTGTCCATTTATGGCAGAGCACCGAAGGCAGCAGCCAGATTATGGTGGCTTTTTTTGCTATCAGCTTGATGAGCAGTTTATTGGTCCTGTGTTTCTGGTCAGCATTAAATGCGAGTGTAATCCGCATTCAAGCCGAACAAGGTTCAGCATTTGAGCAGACACTGGTTAGCCTGTATCGTCATGTGCCGATGTTGTCTCTTGCCAGTATGGTGTGTTATCTGGCTATACAGTTTTAAGTTTTAAAGAGATAAAAAACCGAGGCTGTGACCTCGGTTTTTTATTGCCTTGAGTGTTCTTCGCTTTCGTAAAGGAAGCTTAGGAGGGGTTGATAAAATGCTATATTCAGGAATCCTCCTAAGTCCCCCTTTGTAAAAGAAGGACTTGAAGAAATTATCTTCTTGACTTAAAGCTAACATCCACTTTACGTGGACGGAAGCGCCATCCAATAAGCAAAAGCAGAACCGAGAAGATCATCACTGGCCAATCACTGAGTTTCATATACAGCGTTTCGCCCTGCATGGCTGGAAGTTCACCACGTAATACCGCTTCCTGATCCACCGGGGCTTTTTTTACGATGTGGCCATTGTGGTCAATAAAGGCGGTTACACCGGTATTGGTGGCGCGAATAAACCAGCGGCCATTTTCTTTAGCACGCATTTGCACCATTTGCAGATGCTGTAATGGTCCTGCCGTGCCGGTAAACCAGGCATCATTAGACACGGTCACCAGAAAATCACTTTGGCTGGCATTGCGACGGGTCAAATTCGGGTAGGCCACTTCATAGCAAATTGCAGAACCCAATGGATGATTTTTCACATTCAATGGTTTTTGATGATCTGCGCCCCGGGTAAAACCACTCATGGAAGGATCATTTTGCAGACCTGGCAAGACCCAGCTCAGCCAGCCTGATAAGGGGATATATTCACCAAAGGGAACCAGTCGTTGCTTCTTGTATAGGCCATCGGATTCATCGCCACTGGCCATAATACTATTGTAATATTTTGGATAGCCCGCAGTCTGCGATTCGGCTAAATCCCAATATGGAATGCCGGTCACCCATGCAGTGCCTGATTTTTCAGCTTGTACTTTCATGGCCTCCAGAAAGGCTTCAATATCAGTCTGGAACATGGGAATCGAAGATTCCGGCCAGACGATCAGATCACGGCCCCATTCGGTTTTACTCAAATTGGCATAAATCAATAAGGTCTTCACCTGATATTCAGTTAGCCATTTCAAGTCTTGCGGAATATTGCCCTGAATCAGGGAAACCGTTAAAGGCTTTTGATTTTTTTGCTCAACAAACGTCAGCTGTGCTGCGCCCCAGGCACCGAGTAATAAAACTGCCGAAGGAATAGCCCAGAACAGGCGTCTATTCAGAATTTCAACCAGTGCACAGGCCAGAATGATCACCACGAAAGACACCCCGAACACCCCGAATAAAGGCGCATAAGCATCCAAGTAGCGTTCGGTAAAGGCATAGCCAGCAAATAGCCACGGGAAACCGGTAAAGACCCAAGTCTTGGACCATTCAAACAGCACCCAGAGCGGGGCAAAGGTTAAAGGGGTTTCTGGGAAAAAGCGGCGATAGACAAACGTTTGAACGGCACTAAACAGTCCCATCACCAGTGCCATAATCAGGATCATTACAACGCTGAGAAATGCGCTGGTATCGCCATAGACATGAATCGAGGTATACAGCCAGAATGCGCCGACAAACCACAAGCCGATCCCATAAGCCCAGCCAATGCCAAAGGCCTGTTTTGCGCTACGTCCGCGCAGGCAAGCATAGAGCAGTGCTGGAGACAGAATCGCCAGCCACCAGTAATGATAAGGGGCTAGTGCTAAACTAAAGATGGCACCTGCAAATAAGGCAATTAAAACAGGATAGATTAGCGGCAAAGGTTTTTGCTGTTGAGACGAACTCAACAGCTTATCGAAATACGCTCTCATTGGCGCACGGCTCGAATTAGATGAATAGAGCGTGAATCCGCCTCAAGAATGGTAAATTGCCAGTTTTCCAGTTCAATGGTTTGACCTTCAAGGTCACTCACCAGACCAATTTCCTGTAATAACAAGCCGCCCATGGTTTCCACTTCATCATCAGGGAAAGTCGCATCCAGCATATTATTGAAATACTCAATCGGAGTCAGGGCTTGGACTACCCAGGTATTGGCGGTAGTCGGGTCGTTATCCGGAACAATGTAGTATGCTTCTTCGTCAGCATTGTCATGTTCATCTTCAATTTCACCGACAATTTCTTCCAGAATATCTTCCAGTGTCACCAGACCCGAAGTCGTACCGTATTCATCAATCACCACCGCAATATGCGTCTGGGTATTCTTTAACATGCGCAGCACCTGATCGGAGCGGGCACTTTCCGGAACAAATAAAGGCTGACGCATAAGCGCGCGAATATCGACTTTGGCCGTCGGTTCAGTTAGAAAAGGCAATAAATCCTTGGCCAATAGAATGCCGACTACATTGTCGGTCTGATCGGATGAAAATACCGGAAAACGTGAATGCGCAGACTCGACCAGCACATGCAGGATATCCAGCAGTTGGTCATCTTCCTGTAAGCTGATCATGGACGTGCGAGGCGTCATGACTTCACGAATTTTGGTTGCCGGGAGGTCAAGAACGCCCTCAAGCATGGCAACAGTATCGGGTTCTAAAAATCGACGTGAATCTTGTACTAATTTTAGCAGTTCGTCGCGAGTTTCGGGTGCAGTTCCCAGCCATTTGCGTAAGCCGCGCATACCCCACGACGGGCCTGATTCCTCGTGCATGATTTTTCCTGAAGACTCTTAATATCTAAAAAAACGTGGTTTTATCATACCGCAGAAAATACGCTTGTCTATTGTAAATATGATGCGCAGTCTTGATCGCGTGAGTCAGCGCTGATTTTAAAACTGGCCATGTATGCAAAGCAGCAATGTAATCGCAGCTTTATGCTAAAATATGGCAGTCTTTCCATCCTGAGTCTATCGATGTCCCCAACTGAAATTATTCCAAGTCTGCAATTGAATACCCGAGGTTTGCGTTGTCCTGAGCCAGTGATGATGTTGCATCAGGCGATCCGTAAATCCAAGGCAGGTGATGTGGTTGAGGTGTTTGCCACGGATAATTCAACGTCGTGGGATATTCCAAAATTCTGTATGCATTTGGGGCATGAGTTGCTATTGCAGGAAGAACGTCTGGATGAAAATGGCAATAAAGAATTTCATTATTTAGTGAAGAAAGGCGGCTAAAGAGATAAACGACAGATGAGCTCAATGATCTGTCCCTATTTAGGAAATAAAACTCCACAAATCTGTGAAATTAAATAGATGAATGGGCAAGAACTGAAATTTTAAATATTTATCCACAAATAAACCCGCTTAAAAGCGGGTTTATTTTTTATCTGATAATCAGATTAAATGTTCGGATATGAACAGCACTGCTGCGCAAGAACTATCCAAATTACATGTTAGGGTAATTCGGACCACCACCACCTTCCGGTGTCACCCAGGTGATGTTCTGGGACGGATCCTTGATGTCACAGGTCTTGCAGTGTACACAGTTGGCTGCATTGATCTGGAAACGCTTGGAACCGTCATTATTTTCCATGATCTCATAAACACCCGCCGGGCAGTAACGCTGCGCAGGCTCGTCCCATTTCGGTAGATTTACTTCTACCGGAATTGAAGCATCGGTCAGTTTCAAATGTGCTGGCTGGTTCTCTTCATGCACGGTATTCGATACAAACACCGAAGACAGACGGTCAAAGGTCAGCTTGCCATCCGGTTTCGGATAGTTTGGCTTGAAGCTTTCAGCCGCCTGGGTTTTCAACGCAGCATGATCCTGAACCAGATCATGCAGGGTGAACGGAACTTTAAACACGTTCTGATCGATAAAGTTGAATGCACCACCGATCCATTGACCGAACTTGTGCATTGCAGGACCGAAGTTACGCGAGTTGTATAACTCTTCTTTCAGCCAGCTGTTGTTGAACTTGTCGGTATACGCGGTCAATTCTTTAACAAAGAAATCTTCGCCCTCTACAACACGTGCCACCGCCAGATCACCGCCTTTTTCTACACCCGCAGCAATGGCTTCAAATACCGCTTCACCGCAAAGCATGCCGGATTTCATTGCCGTATGAGAACCCTTAATCTTGGCAAAGTTCAGGAAACCGGCATCATCACCAATCAATGAGCCACCCGGGAAGGTGAATTTTGGTAGC